>NZ_JAYJLD010000017.1 GCF_035282765.1 Ferviditalea candida
GCAATACGCTTACTTATCGACCATATCATTGTTGAGAATGATCAAGCAAGCGTAGTTTGGAGATCTTGAATTTTATATGCCTTAATATATAATCGGATCGCCCTTGGCTTGAATGTAAGCCGCTGTCCACGGAACGCCCCCCGCATTGTGATAGAACAGAGCCCTGTCATGATTGGCATAATGTTCGCCCAAACCCGCTTCCTTCAACTGCTCGACGGATGCGTCCTTGGTCAGCTTATACACCATCGTGGCAATCATTTCAAGATGGGCGAATTCCTCTGTTCCGATATCCGTCAAAAGCCCGATCACTTTATCCGGAATCGTATACCTCTGATTCAAATACCGCAGCGCTGCGGCTAACTCACCGTCCGCTCCCCCGTACTGTTCGATCAGATACTTTGCCATCCTGGGATCGCATTTGCTGACGCGCACGGGATATTGCAGTTTTTTTTCATAAATCCACATGAACCTTTTTCCTCCAATCCGTCTAGACCTGCCACGGCCACGGCGATTCGACCCATTCCCACGGACAACGGGAAGGGGAGTGGCCCGAATGCATAAGGGGGCCGTACTTCATTTCATACTGATGTGCAAGCTGTTTGCTGAACTGCGCGCATTGATTGAATTGCTCAATTGCCACGCCATCAAAGGGATGCGTATCCAGATACAAATTCAATTCGTGACAGACGAAATCCGCAGCCTGAAGCTCATGCAGCAGCCGGTAATAATGTTCATCCAATTTCTTATGCATGCTGTCAAAGGCACCTCCGCTTATTTCTTTCCGATTTTTGCGTTCTTACCGCTATAGGGACTGACAAGTGCCGGCCACAAGGTTCCGTGCTTCAGCGCGTCGAACGGGGAAAACTGGGGCAAATTCGGAGGCTGGAACATCATGTACAAATTCGGCGGAGTCATATACGTTTTTTCCTTTATCGGCGGACAGGGATCAAAAGGACCGACAAACGGATAATACACCTTTACTTGTTGGAAAGGTTGGAAGGGCTGATTCATCACCGCAACATCCTCCTTAAACAGTGCTGAAATAAATTTCTCTCCCTTCACAGGATATGACAGATGCCCATTACCGGTTATGGGCTACCGCCCAAAAAACAAAAAAACGCCTGGACGGCGTCCTTTGGATGAGACGGAGCAACGATTATTCAAGCTTGATCTTGATATTTAACAGTCCGACCTTCTGCATCGCCTGATAAATGATGATTACAATCGGTCCCAGGAACAGCCCGACAACACCGACCAGCTTGAATCCGACATACAAGCTGATCAGCGCCGACAAGGGGCTGATGCCGACGGCATCGCCCAGAATTTTCGGCTCCACCAGCCGGCGAAAAACGATAATGACCAAGTACATGATCAGCAGACCGACAGCAAGATAACTGTCGCCTTTGACGAATTGGTAGGCAGCCCAAGGAATCAGGACGGAGCCGGTGCCGAGAATCGGCAAGATATCCACGATGATAATGAGAAAAGCGATGGCAACCGCAAAATCCACTTTCAATATCATCAGCCCCAGCAGCGCAACCACATAGGTCAAAGCGCTGATCAGCAGCTGAGCCCGGATAAACCCGAAAATCGCTTTTCGCAAATTCAGCAGAACTTCCTCCACTTTGCCCTGCGACTTGGTCTCGAACATCGTCAGGAAAGTCCCCTTCAAGCTGGGCAAACTAAAGCTGAACAAATACAGGGCTGTGATAAACACTATCAAGAGAATGAACAAATTCGGAATCGTCTTGGCCAAATCGAAAAATGCTCCCGACACGCTTCCAAGCAAGCTGTTCAGCGCATTGATCAGTGCCGACAGAGCGGTTTCGGTGCCTTTCTGAATCTGATTGGCGATATCTGCAGGGAGGTTTTGGTAAAAAAGCTGTGTTTTTTGCAGCGTCTCTTGGAAAAATGCGTTGGCTTGGTCCAAATACTTGGGCAGCTTCAACAAAAACAGGATCAGCTCGGAAACCAGCTTCAGACCCAGCAAATAAATGAGAGCCGCGATCCCCAGCGTGAAAAGAGAGCAAATGAGCGTCGCCGAAGCAATTCTTCTCATTCTCCCGTATTTCATCAACAGCTGAACAAGGGGCTCCAAAAAAATCGCGATGATGATCGCCATCAAAAACGGAAAACCGATGGTAAATAATCCGTATAGGAATCCCAAGCCCAACGCGATCAAGATGAGCGTTTTAGCGGACAGATGCTGTCACCCCATTCCTTAACAATTGTGTTCCGGCTCCGGCTGTTCCGGCTCCGCTTTTTTTTCCTGTTCATAAACTAGCACGCGAACGATTCGCAGACGGTCGATTTCCGCCACTTCAAAGACCATGCCGCCTTCCTGCACCTTGTCCCCCACCGCGGGGGAACCTTCCAGTTGCTTGAACAGCCAGCCTCCGATCGAATCAACTTCCTCATCGTCAATGTCCAGATTGAACTGTTCATTCATTTCTTCGATCAGCATCCGTCCGTCAACCGAAGCGATCCGGCCGTTCATTTCCAGACTGGGCCGAACATCCTCAAATTCGTCATGAATTTCGCCGACAATCTCTTCCAGAATATCTTCCGTCGTCACCATCCCCGCCGTTCCGCCGTATTCGTCAACCACGATAGCCAACTGGGAATGCCGCTTCTGCATCAATTTCAACACATGGCTGATTTCCATCGATTCGGGTACGGCCAGAACCGGCCGGACAAAATCGCGAAGCTCATGCTCCTCGTCCGGATCCGCGGTCAGAAGATCGGTGATATGGACAAACCCGATGATATTATCCTTGTTCTCCACCGCAACAGGATAGCGGGTATGCTTGGATTGATAGACAAGCCGCAAATTTTCCGCAAACGAAAGCTCCGCAAACAAACAGTCCATATCCGTTCGGGGAAGCATGACCTCCCTCGCCAAACGATCGGAAAATTCAAAGATATTGTCAAACAAAACCATCTCGTCCTGGTTGATTTTCCCTCCCTTGGCGCTCTGGTTCACCAGGATCCGGAGCTCTTCCTGCGTATGCACATCCTGCTCGGGAGACAACTGAATCCCGATAATCCGCAGCATTCGGTTGGCAGCGGCATTCAGCAGCCAGATCGCCGGAAAGAAAATTTTGTAGAAAAGAATGAGCGGGCCGGCCAAAAACAAAGCAACCGATTCCGATTTTTGAATGGCCAAAGATTTCGGAGCAAGCTCTCCCAGCACAATATGCAGGAAAGTGATGACCGCAAACGCGATTGCAAATGAAAGCGGTTGGACAAACACGCTGCCGCCCAAGCCGCCCCAGGAAAACAACGGTTCCACGATCATATGGGAAACCGCCGGCTCCCCTACCCAACCGAGTCCGAGCGACGACAAGGTGATCCCAAATTGGGATGCGGAAAGATAGGTATCCAGCTTCTGTGTAATGCTCGCAGCAAATTGGGCCCGCTTGCTTCCCTCATTGACCAGTTGGGTCAGCCGCGACTGCCGGATTTTCACCAGTGCAAATTCAGCTGCGACAAAAAAACCGTTGAGAAAAACAAGAAGAAATACTAGCAATAAATTGAACAAAATATCCGCTGCACTGAACTCCGCATGATCCACTTAAAAATTTCCTTCCGCTGAAAAATGGATTCAATGAGAATGCCTTGTCCTTCTAGAATAACGTTTTTCTGCTTTTGAAATCAACCTCCGGATAATACATGTCGGCCACAAGCAGATTCGGACCGCAGCATGCGGCTTCAGGACAATGGCAGTTGACACTGCGGCAAAGCGGGTGATCCAGCCACCGCTGAAACACCTCATCCAAACGATGCTCATGAATGCTGCCCAGAGGGGGGACGCTGGCAAAATCGGTGACAAATACATCCCCTGTGAACAAATTTACATTCAGCCGGTTTCTGCCGTCAGGATCGTTCCTTACCGTCACGTTCGGTTCCTTCCGCAAACGATCCAGCAGCTCCCGATCCTCAATCAAGTCACTGCATTGATAAAAAGGGAGGGTGCCGAACAGCATCCACACATCCCGGTTTCGACGGTCAAGCAAACGGTGGATTTCCCCGCGAATCCGATCGATTGGCAGCACAGGCAGATCGGCTGCAAAGGAACTCGCATACATCGGATGCACTTCATGTCTGAGGCATCCCATTTCGACAATCATTTCGTGAATGTCCGCGAGCTTGCCGGCCGTTCGATAATTGATCATCGATTCGGCTGACACAAACATTCCGCTTGCCGCAATGGAGCGGATGTTTTCCACCATGCGTTCATATACTTTCCGCGCGGTGTCCTCGGCGATATCTCGGCCTGCCTTGGCAAAGCCGATGGCTCGAAAGTCATCGGCATTCAAATAATTGAAGGAGACGTGCAGTACATCCAGGTAAGGCAGAATCGGCTCATAACGGGAACGATCCATCGTCACATTGGAGTTGAGCTGGGACCGGACGCCCCTTGCCCTGGCATATTTCAAAACAGGAACAATATATTCATTTACCGTTGTTTCCGAAAAAGTCGGTTCCCCGCCCGTAATGCTGACGGTTTGCAGATGCTCGACTTCATCCAGACGCCGCAGCACGTCCGCCAAAGGTACCCTTGCTCCTTCAGTAAGGCTTAAAGTCTCGCCGACCGCACAGTGCTCGCACCTCATATTGCAAAGATTCGTCACCGTCAATTCGACGCTGGTCAGCAGATGTTTGCCGTTCTGTTTCAGGGAGTGTATCGGATCCCAAGGATCGTTCTGCGGCCCGATCTCCGGCGAAAAAGTAACTGAGCGAGGATACGCTGCCCGTTGCTCAGCAGATTGTTTATTCATCATTTCTGTCCACCAATTCTGTAAGATTTGACGCTACTAATTGTAACTGATACCCGCCAAAAATGAAATGACTGATAAAAAATGAACATGTGAAATGGCATGAGAGCCCAGATAAAAGGAATAACCGCTCCAGCGCCGGATGATCTTCCAATCCGTTCGTCTTTGCGGCATCATGATAGCGGCTGGTATTTACGGAAATTGTCAGCAAACCACCGGCAAATCAATTGGAGCTCAACACATCCACATCGGTGATCATGACGGAGAGCTTCTTGGACAGGTCGATTTCGTGAGGAACCGTCAAATCCGTTCCTTCGGCATCCTGCAGTATACGGACGACGGGGCGTTGCGGAAACGAAGAATTGATGTCGACGACGACCCCTTGTTCTCCCGTACTAAGCCTGACGGAAAGACCCAAAGGATAGAAAGCGATTTTGTCGCGGAACAATTCGATCAATTCCTTGGAATACAGCGTCCCGCTGCCGGTGTATATCGATTCGATCGCCTGATGGGGGAGCATGGCCGGGCGATAAACGCGATGAGACGTCATGGCGTCGAACACGTCCACCAGACCGATCAATTTGGCATATTCATGAATCTCACCGCCCTGAATCCCCCGCGGATAGCCGCTCCCATCCAGCCGTTCATGGTGCTGATAAGCGCAGTGGGCGGAAATCAGAGGAATATTCGGTTCATCCTTCAGCATGTAGTAACCCAGTTCCGCATGCCGCTGAACTTCCTTATATTCAGCATCGGTTAATTTCCCCGGTTTGTTCAAGACTTTCTGATTGATCTGTGTTTTCCCGATATCATGAAGCAGGGCGCCCAGGCTGAGAGCCTGAATTTCATCGCGTCCGTATCCGTTGGCCATGCCCAGAAGTGTCGAATAGACGCAAACATTCAGTGAATGCTGGTAAAGGTAATAGTCGCTGGCATTCATGTTCATCAGCATGATCATCGCTTCTTTATGATTGCTCAAATCATCGATCACCGCATTCAAGAGCTGACTGAACGTTTTTTCAAGATGCAGAGCGCCGGCCAATTTGCGTTTTCCCGAAACCCCCATCAGCTGGCGAAACGTGCTGCGTATGAGCCCCATTGCCATTGCCCGGGTTTCATCCGAGAGGATATCTTCAATCACAATATCGTCCGTTCTCGAATCTTGAATATATATATATTTGATACCGTAGGTGTTCAGGCGTTCCAGAATTTTTTCGGTCAACTCCGCATTTTCGCTTAATAGAGTACGGCCGTCCTCATTGTAAATACTTTTCCCAAGCTTCATACCGGGCCGACAAGCCGCGACAGAAACCAAACGCATAATTTCCCCCCGATCCCAGCATCCAACCAGCGTAATTGTCGAAACTTGTTGAAGATGTATTCATGCATTTACTGTAATGCAAAATGCCAAAAAGAGCAACCAAAAAACCGCCCGGAAATGCCCGTGACGGTAAGAAAAACTTCTATCGAACGAAAAGCATTCTTTATCGGCTCAATCAAATCCGACAAAAATCATATACAGCAGCACGATTCCCGCCAGCACAAAACGATAATAGGAAAAATACGTCAGACTCAGCTTTTGCACCAGCTTGATAAACGACATGACCGCCAACAACGCAACGATGAACGAAACTACAAAGCCTACCGCAAAAAAGACAAGATCTCCCGATGTGAGCGAATGAAAGCTCTTCAACAGCTCATAGCCGGTTGCCGCAATCATCACCGGAATGGCGATCAGGAACGTAAAGTCCGCTGAAGCGGCCCTGCTGGCCCCAGCGAGCATGCCTCCGGCAATGGTCGCCCCCGAGCGTGAAAAACCCGGCCACAAAGACAGGATTTGCGATATCCCAATAAATAGAGCCTGCTTGTATGTAAGCTGATCCATATCATCAGCCGTAAACCGTGGGTGCTTCTTCTCCGCAATGATCATAAAAATACCGCCCAGCACCAAACCAATCAGAACCGTTTGCGGAGAAAACAGCACTTCCTTGATAAAATGACGCAGCAGAAAACCGATTGCCAGCGCTGGTGTAATGGCGATGAGGATATGAAGCAGATTCATCCGCGGTCCATTCCCCTTGCTTTGTTGCTTCGGCATGAGGCCGAACAAGCGAAGAACTCTGTTCCAGTACAGCACCACCACTGCCAGAATGGCCCCGAGCTGAATGACAATTTCAAAGGTATCCGCCTTTTCCCCTTGGAAACCGATCATATGCCCGGCAAGAATCATGTGTCCTGTAGAAGAGACCGGCAAAAATTCGGTAAGTCCTTCGATGATTCCGATAATTACGGCGATCCAAATATCATGCATGCATCCATCCGCTCCCATACTTTTTTCCATATATAGAAATACAGCTTTTCTTATTCATTCTATGTTAAACATGCCGCTAATTGCAACAAACGTACGGTAAACAATTTTTAGTGATAAATGTTTGAATAACGCCGCTTAAGTTTTCATCCACCGCTGCATGCTGCTTCGGCCGATCGCCTCCGCATCCAACAGCTGCCCGCGCAGCACATCGCGGATAAATTCCGGCAGCACATAATCCGTATCCCTTCCTTTACCCAAGGTAGAATATCCTACGCCAAAAGTAAACATGTCGATGGTGCCGACGCGGTATTCCCGGCTGCGGTCGATCGGCTGCCGATTAATAAGCACGCTCCTTATTTTCTGATAAGCCGGGGCGGCCGAATCGTATTCAACCGTGATCCCGTCCAAGCATAAAGTTCCCAGCACTTTTCCGCGAAAACCGAATCCCCGGATCGGCTTGCCGATAAACTCCGGGATCAACGATTCTTCCAAAGCCGCCCAAATCTGATCGCCGCTCAGCCACAAGCTGCAAGGATTGATCGGGGAAGGACAAATCTCCAGCAGCTTCTCCCGGGTAATGATTCCCGAATCCAAATGAGCCAAAATTTGTCCGGCGTTGACGATGCCCACTTCGGCGTCGGTCCAAACTTTAAGTCCCTCAGCCAGCAAATTCCCCAATTCCGATTCTCTGTCCCAACCATTGGACAGCGATTTATCCAATACAACAATCGGTTCGTTAAGTGTGGTCTTGCCCAATGCATGAAAATGCTCCACGATCTGAACAATACGGGCATCGTCTTCATAGGAATTAACGGCAACACATCCGCCGTCTCCGAAAGTCAACCTGGCGGTGTCAAATTCATATTCCCATTCCACCCAGCCCACATATTCCCCGAATTTGCCTGCGGCACAAATTGCAGTGGAACCGATCCGAAGCGGTTCTTCCAGCAGATGATGGGTGTGTCCCCCCAGAATGCAATCGATCCCGGGAATCTCCTCAGCCATCCGTTTGTCATTGCCCAAGCCGAGATGGGAAATCACCACAAGCAGATGTACCTGCCCGCGCAGCTGCTTTACGAGATCGGCAACCGTCTCGAACGGATCGGAAACGTCCCAGCCCAGCCGGGAATAAAAGTCGGTATAATCGGCTGTTACCCCGATCAGGCCGACTTTTATCGACCCCTTGCAAACAATTTGGTAAGGCACCATCCAGGATGGCGGCTCTCCCGTTTCGGCCAGCGCCATATTGCTGCCGATGACCTTAAATCGGGCATGTGCTTCGTAGCATTGTCTTAATACCTCGGGGGTATAGGTCAAGCCTTCATTATTGCCCAGCACGGCAAATTCATAGCCGGTGGCATTCATGATCTCCACATTGGCCAAGCCGTCGCTTCCTTCAGTTTCCATTCTCATTCGGTCCATATGATCGCCGCAATCGATCGTCAACACCTCTTGGGGCTTGCAGCGCTGCCGGATCGTATGGAGCGCTGTGAAAATCTTCGGCATTTGCTCAAAAAAACTGTGAATATCGTTCGTATGCAGGATAACCAATCTTTGTCGCATAGAGAATACCCTCGCATTGGATTGAGATGAAAAGCCTGCGAATCAGCGAATCATTCGTAGATTTAACCTTATCATAATATACTTTTCAAACGGAATAAATCCCATTGAATTTTCCATTCGCCGCCCATCCGCAAAGCGGAAAATCAATTGTAAATTGTGGATTGTCCGGCTTCCTTATTTTTGCTATTATAAATTTGTAAATTTATGATTTTTTCTGTCGACACCGGGAAATATGGGGGGGAATCCATGAGAGTACATATATACGATCTGCAAATCGGCGATCGGCTTGCGTCCAACGTTTTCAACGACAGCGGTCTTCATGTGCTGTCCAATGGCAAAATGCTGGATGCGCAGGACATCAACAAGCTGTTCAACCACCGGATCGACTATGTTGAAATCCACCGCCGTCTAAGCGATGACAGCAGTTTGGCCATGGTTTCCAAAGCGGAGGAAAGCGCGAGAAAAATCCAACCCTTTTTTGACCTGGCTGTCGATGGTGCAAAGGATCTGTTCGAACAGGTCGTGCGTACTGGGAAATTCGATGCCGAACAAATCCATGAGAATTTCGATCCGCTCGTGGAAAGCTTCAATCAGGAAACCGATGTCGTTCAGCTTCTGCTGTCCTTAAATGGAAAAGACGACTATACCTTTCATCACAGCGTGCAGGTCGGCATGATCTCCTATTATCTTGCCAAATGGCTCGGAAAATCCAGAGAGGAATCGCTTTTTACCGGGAAAGCCGGATATCTGCACGATATCGGAAAAAGCAGGATCGACTCAGCCATATTGAATAAACCATCCAAGCTGACTCCCGAGGAATACGAATCGATCAAACAGCACACGCTTATCGGCCGGGACATTATTGAAAATTCAATGGGGGCTTCCGCGCTTTCGTTGGCCGCTCTTCAGCATCATGAAAGATTAAACGGAAGCGGCTATCCCCATGGAATCCGCGGGGATCAAATGCACCCCGTTTCCAAAATCGTTGCCGTCGCCGATGTATACAGCGCCATGATTTCGTCGCGGGTGTACCAGCAAAAAAGGGATTTGTTGGTCGTGCTGAAAGAATTGCACCGCTTGAGTTTTTCCGAGCTGGACCCCTTTATCGTGCAAACCTTCATCAGAAACATGATTCCCAATTTCCTCGGCAAAAGCGTATCCCTGTCAACGGGGGAGATCGGAAAGATTGTTTTTACGAATCCGAGCGATTTTTTCAGGCCGCTCGTTCAAGTAGAAGATAAATTCATCGATTTGGCCGATAGCCCGCAAATTGATATTGAAATGATTTTTTTATGAAAAATACGGTATCCTAATTTGTATATCAAGCTTTTGGGAGCTGAGGCAATTGACGGACTTTCAACAGAGCTTCCAGGGAGCGGCGGAATCCTTAGATTCCACCGATTCTTTAAACACACAATGGCCCAATCAGAAAGAAAGCCGTTCCCCCTCCTCCTTGGCAACAGCTTCCTTTGTATTGGGCTTGATTTCTTGCATTTTAAACGCAATGCTGCTGACATCCCCCGTGGGTGCCATTCTAAGCCTGCTCGGTCTCATCTTCGGATGGGTTTCCATCCGCAGAGAAAAGCAGGGATACCCCGGATTGGTGCTCAGTCTTTTTTCAATATTGGTCATGATGATTTGGGTTCTGACAGTTGTTGCCATTCTTTTGAACGATCCGACTTTCACTCTATCCTTGTAAAGCTTATCGGATTCTCCGGCACCTTTATCGCCAAGAGGGTTGATTTTTTCTAGAAAACCGCTTAACCGATCGACCCTTCCATCTCGAACTTGATCAGGCGGTTCATTTCCACCGCATATTCCATCGGCAGCTCCTTGGTGAACGGCTCGATAAAGCCCATGACGATCATTTGCGTGGCCTCCGCCTCGGACAAGCCGCGGCTCATCAGATAGAAAAGCTGCTCCTCAGATACTTTGGACACCGTCGCCTCATGCTCCAGCGTAATGTTGTCGTTCATGATTTCGTTGAACGGAATCGTATCCGATGTGGATTGATTATCCATAATCAGCGTGTCGCATTGTACGTTAGCTTTCGCGCCTGTGGCTTTGCGGCCAAAAGACGTCAAACCGCGGTAGGTCACCTTGCCGCCGTGCTTGCTGATCGATTTGGAGACGATGGTCGAGGTTGTGTCCGGCGCGAGGTGAATCATCTTCGCTCCGGCATCCTGATGCTGACCCTTGCCGGCGACGGCAATCGAAAGCACCATCCCTTTGGCGCCTCTTCCCTTCAGCACAACCGCAGGATATTTCATCGTCAATTTGGAGCCGATGTTGCCGTCAACCCATTCCATTGTGGCGTTTTCCTCGGCAACCGCACGCTTCGTGACAAGATTAAAGATATTCGGCGCCCAGTTCTGGATTGTCGTATACCGCGCGCGGCCGTTTTTCTTCACGATGATTTCAACCACCGCGCTGTGCAGCGAGTTTGTGCTGTAAACCGGCGCGGTGCATCCTTCGACATAATGGACAAATGCGCCTTCATCGACGATGATCAGCGTACGCTCGAACTGCCCCATGTTTTCCGAGTTGATCCGGAAATACGCCTGCAGCGGAATTTCACACTTGACGCCCTTCGGGACGTAGATGAAGCTTCCGCCCGACCAGACGGCGCTGTTCAATGCCGCAAATTTATTGTCCGCAGGCGGCACCACCGTGCCGAAATATTGCTTGAAGATCTCCGGATGCTCCTTCAACGCCGTGTCCGTATCCGTAAAGATAACGCCTTGATCCTCCAGATCCTTCTGAATGCTGTGATATACGACCTCCGATTCATATTGCGCGGACACACCGGCCAAAAACTTCTGCTCCGCTTCGGGAATCCCCAGCTTGTCGAACGTAGCTTTGATCTCCTCCGGGACCTCTTCCCAAGTCTTGCCCTGTCCTTCCGAAGGCTTCACATAATACTGGATATCGTTAAAGTCCAGTTCGTCAAGATTGCCGCCCCATCGCGGGAGAGACATCTTCATGAACTGGTCGAGCGATTTCAGGCGAAAATCCAGCATCCACTGCGGCTCGCCTTTCATTCTGGAAATTTCCTCGACAATTTCCCTCGACAGGCCCTTTCCTGATTGAAAAATCGCCTTATGCTCGTCTCTGAACCCATATTTATAGGCTTCCAGTTCGGGCATTTTTTTAGCCATCGCCATAACCTCCTTTAATTTTTCGCTGCTTCCAGACCTTTCTGCATCGCTTTCCAAGCCAAGGTGGCGCATTTGATGCGCGCAGGAAACTTGCTGACGCCGGACAAGGCTTCAATATCTTCATATTCAAATTCCACGGGCTCGCCCTGCATCAGCTTGGAAAAGTCCTCGGCCATGCCCATCGCATCTTCGACCGTTTTGCCTTTGACGGCGTCCGTCATCATCGAGGCCGAAGCCATGCTGATCGAGCAGCCTTCCCCAATAAACCTCGCCTCTTGAACGATTCCGTCCTCGACTCTCATCTGCAGAGTGATTTTGTCGCCGCAGGTCGGATTGTTCAGTTCCACCGATACCGCGCCGTCCTCGAATTTCCCCCGGTTGCGGGGAGTTTTATAGTGATCCATAATGACTCTACGGTATAAATCATCCAATTGCATAACCAAAGTACTCCTTTGTTTTGATGAGGCTATCCACAAGCCGATCCACTTCTTCTTCGGTATTATACAGATAGAAGCTTGCTCGCGCCGTCGCGCTGGCATTCAAACGTCTCATCAGCGGCTGGCAGCAGTGATGGCCCGCCCGGATGGCAACACCCTCGGCATCCAATACCGTTGCTACATCATGCGGATGAATATCCCCCAGATTGAAGGTGATCAGTCCCGAACGTTCATGGCGCGGACCGTAAATCTGCAAATCGCCGATCGCGGACAGCCGGTCCATGGCATAAGCCGTCAGCTTCTTCTCGTGCCGCTCGATTTCATCGAGACCGATTTCCTGTAAAAAGTCGATTGCCGCACCCAACCCGACGGCGCCGGCGATGATCGGCGTGCCGCCTTCGAATTTCCAGGGCAGTTCCTTCCATGTCGAGTCGTACAAGTCGACATGATCGATCATTTCCCCGCCGAATTCGATCGGTTCCATCTGCTCCAGCAGCTGCTTCTTTCCATACAATACCCCAATTCCGGTCGGCCCACACATTTTATGTCCGGAGAATGCGTAGAAGTCGCAATCCAAATCCTGCACATCAACTTTCATGTGCGGCGTGCTTTGGGCGCCGTCAACCAGAATTTTCGCCCCATGGCGATGGGCGATCCGGGCAATATCGCGAACCGGATTAATCACGCCCAGGACATTGGAAACATAGGTGAGCGCCACGATTTTGGTTCTGTCCGTTATGGTCTGTTCGGCATCCTCAAGGCTGATCGTTCCGTCTTCCTGAAGCGGAATGTATTTCAGCGTGGCCCCTGTCGCCTTGGCGACCTGCTGCCAAGGAATCAAATTGCTGTGATGCTCCATCGGGGTAATCACAATCTCGTCGCCTTCTTGGCAGACGGCCCTGCCGTAGCTGGCGGCGACGATGTTGATCGCCGTCGTCGTGCCGCGGACAAACACGACCTCCTCGGTCGATCTGGCATGAAGGAACCGGGCCACTTTATCCCGCGCCCCTTCATAAACGTCGGTCGCCCGGGAACCCAGCGTATGGACGCCGCGGTGCACATTGGCGTTGTCATGCTCATAATAGCGCTTGACCGCCTCAATGACCTGAAGCGGTTTTTGCGCCGTAGCCGCATTGTCCAAGTAGACAAGCGGATGGCCGTTTATTTCCTGATGAAGGATGGGGAACATTTCGCGGATCTGCAAGGTATTCATTGCCCCAACTTCCTTTCCACCAGCTGCTTGAGCTGTTCCTCCAGCTTGCCGATCGGAATTTCCGACACGATCGGCGCCAAAAATCCGTATATAATCAGCCGAGTCGCTTGTTCCCTGTCGATACCCCGGGACATCATATAATACACCTGCTCCGGATCGACTTTACCGACACTGGCGGCATGGCCGGCCTTGACTTCATCCTCGTCGATCAACAGCATCGGGTTCGCGTCTCCGCGGGCTTGGGGACTGAGCATCAGAATCTTCTCCGTCTGCTGTCCGTTGGCATAGGTTGCGCCCTTCTCAATTTTCGTAATTCCGTTAATAATGGCGGTTGCTTCTTCTCTCATGACCGCTCGGGTGATCATGTCGCTGTCCGAATTTTTGCCGAAGTGCACGGCCTTTGTCGTGACGTTCAGCTTCTGGCTGCCGGTTCCCACGCAGATCACTTTCGCGTTCGACCGGGAGCCGTTGCCCTTCAGAACCGAGGTCGTATCGGACAGGCAGTCTCCGCCGTTCAATTCGCCGATTACCCAATCGATTCTTGCGTCGTTATCCAGAATGCCTCTGCGGTAAGTCAAATCGGTTACGGAACTCCTCAGATTGTGCACCGAAGCGAATTGAACGTGCGCTCCCTGCTTGGCAAAAATTTCAACGACGCCGCTGTGCACAAGCCCTTCGGAATCGCCGACGGATACGTAATTATCCACATAAGTGACAAAGCTGTTATCCTCGGCGATGATCATTACATGCGGGCAAAAGGACGCCTTGGCATTGTCGGAAACGAACAGGGCCTGTAGCGGCACTTCCATCCTGACGTTCTTCGGAACATAGAGGAACACGCCACCATTCCATAATGCGGCATGCAGCGCCGTCAAACGATTCTCATCCATCTTCACCGCACTCATGAAATAGCGCTGAAGCAAATCCGAATGCTGCTGCAGAGCTTCTTCCAGATCCGTGAAAATCACACCCTGCTCCGCCAGTTCAGCAGAAATGCGATGAAATACCACATCAGAGTTGCGCTGAACGAGCAAGTTGTCTGTCTGCTCTCCAGATTGCAGCAAATTCTGCGCTGTCTCCGGAAGCTCGGAGAGCTCCCGCAATTGCGGGCTTTCCGTATATTGTCCGAAGGAATGAAGATTCCAACGGTCGATTCTTGTTTTTTCGAGCTTGGGCAATTCCAGCGAACCCGCCAATTCCAATGCTTCCAGCCGAAGCGAAGCCATCCACGAAGGCTCCTTTTTCCTGTCGGACAAAGCGGATACGAAGTGGCGGTCAACCGGAAGAATTGTTTGTGTGGACATGATTATTTCCTCCTTGACCGGTTCGGATTAATATTTCGGAGCTATCGTGTTCATCGGCACCTTGAATTCATCTTCTTCGCTTTGGCCGACTGTCTCGTCAACGATGCCGAGTTCTTCCTTGACCCAATCGTAGCCTTCCGCTTCCAGTCTTTCCGCCAGCTCCGAACCACCGGACTTGACGATGCGGCCCTGCATCATGACATGCACAAAGTCAGGCTTGATATAGTTTAACAATCTCTGATAGTGAGTTATAATCAGAAAGGCGCGATCTTCGCTTCGCAGGGAATTGACGCCCGCGGCCACAATCTTGAGCGCATCGATGTCCAAACCGGAGTCGATCTCGTCCAGAATGACAATGCGCGGCTCCAGCATCATCATTTGCAGAATCTCATTGCGCTTCTTTTCACCACCGGAAAATCCTTCATTCAGATAACGGTGCATGAACTGCGGATCAATTTCCAGTTCCTTCATTTTCTTTTCCATCTGGCGGATGAACTTGATCAGCGAAATTTCATTGCCTTCTTCCCGTCGCGCATTGAGCGCGCTGCGAAGAAAATCGGAGTTGGTCACGCCGGCGATTTCGCTGGGATACTGCATGGCCAAAAACAAGCCTGCGCGGGATCGTTCGTCGACCTCCATCTCCAGAAGATCGTTTCCGTCAAGAACGGCTGTCCCCTCGGTCACTGTATATTTAGGATGACCCATCAGCGAAGATGCGAGCGTGCTTTTTCCCGTTCCGTTCGGGCCCATGACCGCATGAACTTCGCCGCCGTTCATCTCCAAATCGATCCCTTTCAGGATTTCCTTGTTTTCAACGGAAGCCTTCAAACCTTTTATAACAAATCTAAGTGAATTGCTCATTAAAGATTCCCTCCAGCTCTAAAAGCATCATTTTTTTATAAACAATCTTAACTGATTCTCAGTGATTCTCATTTGTAATTTTACTATACCTCATCTTACAAAATCAATAAAGATGTTTTTCTATTTATTATATATTTTTGTTTAAAAAGTTCGATGTCTTCGGGTATTTTCATATTTGCTTTTTTTGATTTATACTTGGGTTTATGTAGTGCAGTCATCGTTATCAGGAGGGTGCAGGCATGTCGGAAAATTACCATCCGCTGAGCGAAGCGGAAGCGATTGAACACGCGAAAAAACTGTCGGCTCTCTTTTCCCCGGCCGCAGATCTGGTCTGCAGGGAGATTGGCGACGGCAACCTGAATCTGGTGTTTCATATTCAAGACCGAACGACCGGTCAAGGGGTCATTTTGAAGCAGGCGCTGCCTTATGCCAAGATCGTCGGCGAATCGTGGCCGCTGACGCTGGACCGCGCAAGAATTGAAAGCGAAGCGCTGCAGCTTCAGGGCAGGCTGTGCCGGGAACATGCTCCCCAAGTGTATACGTACGTTCCCGAGCTTGCCCTGACGGTCATGGAGGATCTCAGCGACCACGAAATCATGCGCAAAGCGTTGATGCGGCGCGACAAATTCCCGCTTTTTGCCGGACATATCGCCCGTTTTTTGGCAAACACCCTTTTCTTCACTTCCGATCTCGGTTTGAACCAGCAGGAAAAAAAGCTCAGGGTGAAGCAGTTCATCAATCCGGAGCTTTGCAAAATCACCGAGGACCTTATTTTTGATCATCCCTATACCGATGCGGAGACGAATAATTTCGAACCCGCGATACGCAATGCTGTGGAGCAGATCTGGAAGGACATGCCGCTGCAATTGGAGGTTGCCCTGCTGCGGGAACGCTTCCTTACCCATGCCCAGGCGCTGCTGCACGGCGACCTCCACACCGGCAGCATCTTCGTTACGGAAACGTCGACCAAGGTCATTGACCCGGAATTCGCTTTCTACGGCCCGATGGGCTTTGACATCGGCGCGGTGTTCGCCAATCTGCTGCTGAATTATGCCGCCCAGGAAGGCTGGAGCCGCAACGATCAGGATAGACGCGACTATCGGGAATACCTGCTGCAAACGGTCACGCAAATCTGGGAGCGGTTTGCCGCGGAATTTGCGGATTTGTGGGACCGTCACTTGGTCGACCGCATGGCGTCGACGCCAGGTTATCGGGATAACTATATGCAGCGTTTGCTCCAGGATACGGTCGGCTTCACCGGCGCCAAAATGATCCGCAGGGTCATCGGCCTGGCACACGCCGCCGATCTGGACAAGATCGAGGATCCCCTGGCTCGGGAAAAAGCGCAGCGTATGACGCTTGCCATCGGAAGGTCGCTGATCCTCCGCCACCGGAAAGTCGAATCGGTCAACGAGATTGTGAGCATTGTAAAACAAGTGAGCGGAGATGAAAATCAGTCATGACTTCCAATCCAACGCAAATTGGAAACCCGCAGGACGATTGGCTGCAGTCGCTCCGTTGGGCCGGCGACCATCTGGAGTTGCTGGATCAAAGACAACTGCCGGAGGAAATTGTTTATCTCGATTTAACCACCTCTGAGGAGGTGTGGGAGGCGATCCGCCGCCTGAAAGTACGCGGCGCCCCCGCCATCGGCATTGCCGCCGCGTTCGGACTGTACCTGGCGATGCGAAGCTTCCCTCCGGTTGCTGAAACGGGCGGACCGGACCAATTTCGGCAGGAGCTTCTGCGGCAGGCTGATTATTTGGCCACTTCCCGCCCTACTGCCGTGAATTTATTTTGGGCTCTGGACAGAATGAAGAAACGCGCGGAGCGGCTGCTCCGTGAAATGGAGATTCATACGGGGGAAAGCGCCGGCGGGAAAACGAACGGCGGGCTCGGCGGACAGGCGGTGCCGGACCTTGAAGCCGTCAAGCTTGCTCTGCTCGACGAGGCCTTGCAAATTCAATCGGAAGACGAGGAAACCAACAGGCGAATCGGTGAACATGCGCTTGCTTTGCTCGAAGACGGCATGGGCGTGCTGACCCACTGCAATGCCGGCGGACTGGCTACGGCGAAATACGGCACCGCGCTGGCTCCCTTGTATCTTGCCAAAGAACGGGGCATGGATCTGAAGGTATTCGCCGACGAAACCCGCCCCGTGCTGCAGGGTGCCCGCTTGACGGCATTCGAGCTGCAGCAGGCCGGCGTTGACGTCACCCTGATTTGCGACAATATGGCCGGCATGGTGATGTCCAAAGGCTGGGTTCAAGCCGTAATCGTTGGAACGGACCGGGTGGCGGCCAATGGGGATGTCGCCAACAAAATCGGAACCTACAGCGTGGCTGTATTGGCCAAAGCCCACGGGATTCCGTTTTATGTCGCTTGTCCTCTTTCCACCGTCGATTTAAGCATGTCCAGCGGACAGGAAATTCCGATCGAAGAGCGGGATGAGCTTGAAATTACCGAGGGCTTCGGCAAAAGAACGGCGCCTCGCGGCATTAAGGTGTATAACCCCGCCTTTGATGTAACTCCGCATGAATACGTGACCGCCATCATCACGGAAAAGGGGGTCGTTCGTCCCCCCTATGCGGAAAATCTTCCGAAGCTGTTTGAAGACTGAACGCCATTTCGGTCAAACCATTTTCAACAAGGCATCCCTTCCAATCATTCCCTTGTGAATGCCGTACTGCTCGGCTTCCTCGGTGACGGATTCCAAGGGAGCTTCAAGAAGATCGTCAATCGATCTGACGCCTACCGCACGCCCGGCGACAATTCGCCGGTCTTTTAATTTCCGGTTTAATAAATCCACATCCAGCGCCCCGCACATAATGTAACCTTTATCGTTGGAAACGGAGATCAGCGTTGTTTTCGGAAGTTTCACTTCCACTCCGATGAATGTGTGTTCTCCGATCCGAAGCGGCTGCATATAAATCATCTCCAATCATCTCCTTTCGGATTCGCTTCATTATATGTCGGCCCGCACAGGCGGGTGTATGGCGGAGAGCTCTTTTCGAAGCAAAGCCTTCTTCATTTCCTCGTATAAACATGCTATATTATTAATCAAAAACATCAGTGGGGTTACCATACATGAGCCGCAACCCGATCAAGAAAAATATGAATGCTGAAGCGGAGACAAGCAGCAGTTTCATCTTCACGACGGAAATCATGATTCAAGCCAATACCAACGGTCTGGCACTCGAAAAGCTGCTCCATGCGCTAAATGCCGCCGAGATTGCGGATTATCGGATTGTAACGGGCATTGAGATCGGCAAACAGCTGGAACAAACGAAACAGCAGGCGCAAATGATCAAGAAAATCGATCCTCTGATCCCGGGCAAATTAAAAACAAACTCTCCCCCAAACGCAGCCGGACCGAATAAGAATAACGCCGATACCAACGACATCTCGGTTCAAATTCAATATTATAAGGAGCAGGGCACCCTTGTCAGATTATTCGTGGTAAAAGGCCAGGGGATTCGATTGAGCATTCCATGCAGAATCCTGAATTTCGACGCCGCGACAAACAATATATCCGTCTATCATGTTGATGAAAAGCAAACGTATCTTTTCAAATTGAACGAAATCGACGATATTATCGGCAATTAAGTCGCAGGCATCCCTGCAGATTGAACATGGGGCCGGCTCAAGTGTTTTGGAATAAAGACACTTGAGCCGGCCCTTTGCCATTGCTTCGGTTTATCTTTTGTCGGTATTTGTTGAATTGGCCGTTATTGGTTTGGAATTTTTTCCGCTCCGTCGCCGTCATCCTTCAAGCGGTCCAGCATCGATATCGCATTGATCAGATGATTATTGAAGATTTCTCTGGCAATAGCCAGCAGTTCTATAACCATCGGATCGCGCAGTGAATATTTGACCTTATTGCCGTCTTTGGTGCCGTACACGACATTCTGATTTCTCAGAACCGCCAGCTGCTGGGAAACCGCGGAACCTTCAGAGCCCAGCAAAGCTTGAAGCTCGTTTACGTTCTTGTCTCCCTCCGCCAGCAATTCCAATATTCTGATGCGCAGCGGATGAGCCAGAGCTTTGAAGAAATCGGCTTTAAATTGTTGAAGTTCTTCCATACACCATTCATCCTTAATCCGTATTCAGTTTAAGTATACATGCTTTCACCGGATACGTCACGGAATTAAAATCAGGTGCTTTGCCATGGTGATTTGTCCATTCGATTCACAGGCGCATGAATACTATACATTATGTCCGTTTACTGGGGAAAGGAGGGTAAAGCATGCATCAGTTCCCAAATCGTAATGAAATCAGACAGTTGGTGGGGAAAAAAATATATGCGGTCAAAAAAGACGGCTCCGTCGTGACCGGCACGCTTCAGGAATTGAAAGGAAACAGGCTTGTTCTAAACGGCGAAGGAGAGTCCGCTCAAACGCAAGCGTTCACTCCGTTGGTGCTTTATGATCTTCTGGCGATTGGATTATACGCCAATCCCGGGTTTGGCGGGTTTGGAGGATTCGGCGGCGGATTCGGTTACCCCTTCTTCTGGTAAAGACGGGATCGATTCA
This sequence comes from Ferviditalea candida, assembly GCF_035282765.1. Taxonomy (GTDB): domain Bacteria; phylum Bacillota; class Bacilli; order Paenibacillales; family KCTC-25726; genus Ferviditalea; species Ferviditalea candida. Next base: position 20,158 of record NZ_JAYJLD010000017.1, read on the forward strand.
CTTCGTCCAAAGCAGCTGCCAAAAAGAGAATCGGGAGTTTTCCCCGATTCTCTTTTTGGCATAGCCGATCATTTATCCAGCAAGCTGCTATAAGGATTTCCAGGCGGCGATAGCCAGAAGAAGCCAGGAAACAATGAATGCGACTCCCCCCAATGGCGTGATCGCTCCCAGTGCCTTCACACCGCTGGTGCTCAGCGCATAAAGGCTGCCGGAGAAAAGCACGATGCCGGCAAACATCAGCCAACCGGCCCACCCCGCCAAAGACGTACCGGCCAGCTTTTCAGACAGTATTCCGATAAATATCAGTCCCAGCGCATGAATCACGTGATAATGGACTCCGGTCTGGTAGACCGACAGCATTTCCGATGAAATTTTCGACTTCAAGCCATGCGCCCCGAATGCGCCTAAAGCGACCGACAGCAGCATGTTGATGCTTCCGAGCGCGACAAACAGTTTCAGCATTGCCTCCGATACACTCCTTTATCCATAAATTAGCAAATGAGTCTGTCCGAATTTATCCCTAAGTGTAGTCTCCGAAGGAGACGCACATCGTAAGCAAACGCTGATCATTTCCGGGACAGACTCGTATTCCATGACCTATGTTTTTATTTTAGCACATAATCCGCCCGCCCGTCCCGCTTCATCCTATTACAGAATCAACTGCAGCACGATCAACGTCAGCATGATCAGCAGCAAATACAGCGCCGTAAACGGAGCATTCCAATAAGAAAGACGAAAATTGCTTTGATTGACGATATTCGACATGATCCCGAGCGTCGCGTTATACGGCCCCATCAAAAAAGCCGGCACCGCCCCGCCCAGCATCGCGACGGTCAAGATCTCCGGATTGATCATTAAAATCTTCGGATCGAGCGCTTGCGCAACCAATGCCAGCGCCACAGCCGGATGAATGCCCGAAAAAGCGAGTACGAACGGAATTATCGGGACTAAGACGATAAACAAATAATGTCCGATTATGTCTTTAATGTGCAGAATGGCTGTATTGATCTGATCCTCAAATCCGGATACCTGAATCGCCGACAGAAAAAATCCCGCGCATAAAAAAATGTAAAACTGGTCTTTCATTTTGGCTATATGCGTGTCGAGATGGGTCTTCAAGCCCCCAAAGAACAGCTTGCCCGCCCCCAAAAACAACGACCACGCTAAAGAAATCGGAATCACGAGCAGGGAAACGGTCAGCAAAAAGCCCATATTAAATATCAGATCGCTGGCCCAAATCAGCACATTGATGATCACAATCGCAGCCAGAATATGGATAAGCCTTCCCTGCCGCTTTGCCGGAAAGGCCTCTTGAGCGGATGCCAGTTCCTGAACCGCTTCCGGTGATTCATGCGCAGTCCCGGAGGATCTTCTTTTACTTTCCCGACGCGCCACAAGCATGCCTGTCAACCAATCGAGCAGGAGCCCCAGCACACTTAACGGAAACATAATCCGCAGCATCGAGCCCCAGTTTACCTTGGTCATTTCAACCACAATCCCCACAATGGGAGTGACCGGCGCCCACAGCAAGGGCATGCAAAAGCCGCGGGTGATCGACCGGGACATAAAACGCACTTTGTCCTTGATCGGGAACAAATCCACCGAGCTTTTGATGGAATAATACATCATGGGCAGCGTCGCCACGTTCATGAAGCTGCTCAATAAAAACGACAAACCCGATGTGATCCAATACAATTGGCCCGATTTTTTGATTTTTTTGCGGATGACCTCCTGCACGGACAATGCGTAATTTCCAAGCCGGATCGGCAGCGCAAAAATCGGCACCAAAGCAAACAGGGTGAGCAGATCCAGCATCTTTCCGAATGAAAGAATATATTGCTGAACCTGCGCACCTCCGTGAACCAGCATCCAAACGCCCAATCCCAAAAAAACGAGACCCAAAACCATGACAAAACGCTGTACCCGAAAGATAGTCGCGGAAACGCTCAAAATGGCCATTATCGCAACCAGATAGGCGATCGCTGTGCTCTGAAAGAAATTCGAGAAAATATAAACGGCAATAGAAGCGACAAACAGATACTTGACCATAAAGACCCCTTCCTCCAAGATCGCCGCGATTTTATTTTGTATACCATATACCAAAAAAAGAAATGAATTCACCATTCTATTTTAAATTGGATGTACAGACGAATACAAGGCTTTTTAAAAAATTTAGCTGTCGTCCTTGAAGAATTCATATTTATACTGAAAGCGGGCTGCTTCTGCTGTTTCTGAAAATGAAAAATACCGGCGCTTTAACGTTTTCCTTCATTTTCAGAAAGTTAATTCAGGCCCGCTTTCAGTGGAATTCATTTTTAGAGGGAGTGAATTTTCAAGGTATAGACAGTTTCTGCGTACATTTGTTGTCCGCTCCACATAATCTATTAATAACTGAATATATAATAGTGTGCTTAAATCAAACTGCAAGCAGGGAGGGAGCAGCATTGAGCGAACCGTTGTTTATCGTTTCGAAAGATGATTGGTCTTTGCATCGCAAAGGTTACCAGGACCAAAGCCGGCATCAGGAAAAAGTGCGCGAAGCCGTCAAGCAGAACCTGCCGGACCTGATTTCCGAGGAAAACATTATCATGTCAAGCGGCAAACACATCGTCAAGATCCCCATCCGCAGTTTGGACGAATACCGTTTCAGATACAATTTTCAAAAAAGCAAGCATGTAGGCCAGGGTGATGGGGACAGCCAAGTCGGCGACGTGCTGGGAACGGATGCGGAGGAAGGGGCTAAAGGACAGGATGGCGGGGCCGGAGATCAAGCCGGAGTCGACTATTATGAAACGGAAATCAGTCTGGAGGAATTGGAATCGATGCTGTTTGAGGAATTGGAACTGCCCAATCTTCAGGAAAAAGACAAACAGCAGATGGAGTCCAAGGATATCCGCTTCAACGATATCCGCAAAAAGGGCATCATGTCCAATATCGACAAAAAACGGACGATTCTGGAGAATTTAAAGCGCAACGCGAGGGATGGCCATCCGGAAATCGAGGGAATCACCCCCGATGATCTTCGCTTCAAAACCTGGGAGGAAATCGTCCTGCCCCATTCGAACGCCTTGATTATTGCCATGATGGATACCTCAGGATCGATGGGCGCCTTCGAAAAATACATTGCCCGCAGCTTTTTCTTTTGGATGACCCGGTTTTTGCGAAAAAAATACGATCAGGTGGAAATTCTTTTCATCGCCCATCATACCGAAGCCAAGGAAGTAACGGAGGAGGAATTTTTCCACAAGGGGGAAAGCGGAGGAACCATCTGCTCGTCGGCCTACCAAAAAGCATTGGAAATCATCGACCATCGCTATCCTCCGAACAATTACAACATCTACCCCTTCCACTTCTCCGACGGAGACAACCTGACCTCGGACAACGAGCGATGCGTCCGCCTGATCGATCAGCTTCTGCAGCGCTGCAATATGTTCGGCTATGGGGAAGTCAACCAATACAACCGGACCAGCACGCTGATGTCCGCTTACCGGCATATTACGCATCCGCAGTTTTATCACAGCATTATCCACGAGAAAAAGGAAGTCTATAAAGCGCTGAAAAGCTTCTTCGGCAAGGAAAAGGTGGGATGACGCATGAGTCGGGATGAGATCAAAGAACTGGAGTGTTCCATCGACGAGATTAAGGAAATTGCCAGCGGATTCGGATTGGATTTTTACCCGATGCGCTTCGAAATCTGTCCGGCCGATATCATTTATACCTTCGGCGCATACGGTATGCCGACCCGCTTCAGCCATTGGAGCTTCGGCAAGGCGTTCCACCGGATGAAAACCCAGTATGACCTTGGACTCAGCAAGATTTATGAGCTAGTCATCAATTCGGATCCCTGCTATGCCTTTCTGCTGGACGGCAACTCGCTGATCCAGAACAAGCTGATTGTCGCGCATGTGCTGGCTCACAACGATTTTTTCAAAAATAACGCGCGATTCATGAACACCAACCGGAATATGGTGGAGAGCATGGCTGCGTCCGCCGAGCGCATTCGCGAATATGAAATGAAATACGGAAGATTGGAGGTCGAACGGTTCATCGATGCCGCCCTGGCCATTCAAGAGCACATCGATCCCAGCCTCGTCAAAACATTCACACGGCACCTGGACGATCTTGAGGTGGAGCAGAACACAAGACAGGGGACCGGCAAGAATACGCCCATGCGTGTGACGGATTATGACGATCTGTGGGTGCTCGACAAACCGGCGGAAAAGGCAATAAATGAACCGGAACGGCACCGATTCCCACCTGAACCGCAAAAGGATCTGATGTGGTTCATTCAGGAGCATTCCCGCAAGCTCAAGGACTGGCAGCGCGATATCATGACCGTGCTGCGTGACGAAATGCTTTATTTCTGGCCGCAGATGGAGACGAAAATCATGAACGAAGGCTGGGCTTCCTACTGGCACATCCGGATTCTCAGGGAGATGGATCTCACACCCGAGGAGACCATCGAATTCGCCAAGTTGAACGCCTCCGTCGTGCAGCCGTCGCAATACAGCCTGAATCCTTATTATCTGGGGCTGAAGATTTATGAGGACATCGAAAAACGCTGGGATAACCCGACGGAAGAAGAGATGACGCGATTTCACCGCAAGCCGGGGGAGGGGCGCGCCAAGATCTTTGAAGTCCGCGAGTTTGAACTGGATACGTCCTTCCTTCGCAACTACTTGAACAAACAGCTGATGGAGGAGCTCGATCTCTATGTTTTTCAGAAGCAGGGCGCGGAATGGAAGATCACGGACAAATCGTGGGAGAACGTCAGAGACGAATTGGTTTACTCCAGGGTCAACGGAGGCTTCCCCTATCTGCTTGTGGAGGATGGCGATTACCTGCACAACGGGGAGCTGTATATCCGGCACGCTTACGAGGGAGTCGAGTTGGATCTGAAATATCTCGAAAGAAGCTTGCCTTACGTGCAGCAACTGTGGGGAAAAACAGTGCATCTGGAGACGGTGATCGAAGGCAAACCTGTCGTGTTTGCCTTTGACGGCAAGCAGCATTCCCGAAAATTTCTTTGAAGAAAAATACAATTTCAGGCGTCCAATATACAAACCGCCTTCAATCTCAAACTTGCGATGAGATGAGGCGGTTTATGCAATTTCACCCGGAAAGCGACTGCGGAATTATTGGATTCCCGCCAGAGCGCTACGCATAATATCATAATTGATGGCGCCCTGGTAGCGTTTGCTGATAACGCCCCGGGAATCGATGATGTAGGTTGTCGGGTAGCCGACAACCGCGTACAGATCGGACACCTCGCCTTTCTTATCGAGCGCGATCGGGAAGGACAAGCCGTAATCCTGGACGAAGACGGGCACCTTGGCGGGATCTTGTTCCGTGAACGTCAAATTGACTCCGAGCACGACTACCCCCTGTTTTTCATACTCCTTATAAATTTTTTCCATGTGCGGCATTTCCATCTGGCAGGGTGGACACCAGGTGGCCCAGAAATTCAAAATCACTTTTTTTCCTTTCAGATCGGAAAGGCTCACGGCTTCTCCGTCGAGCTTGGATAATTTGAAATTCGGCGCGATATTTCCAGCATTCAGACCGACTTCCTTGTTCTGCAAAACCGAGTCGCCTGCCGCCTGATCCTTGCCTTTTTGCGCATAATCGTAGACTCCCCAAAGGACCAGGCCGAGCAAAAAGACAATCGCGACCGCATTCATCATTTTATTCTTTTTCACGCGTATTCCCTCCACCTTGAATGTCAAAATGTATAGCCGAACTGCGTCAGCCAGGCGCTGATCCTTTGCAATTGTCCCGAAAACAGCAAAAGCCCCATCCCGATCATGATCCAACCGTTGATGACGGACAGCGCCGGAATCCATTTGTTGACCCTTTTGACCACCGACAGCGAATATGTAATGAGCCAGGAGATGAGCAGGAACGGAAGTCCCATGCCCATCGAATAGACGAACAGCATGAAAACGCCGGACAGCATCGTTTCCGATGATCCCGCCAGCAGCAAAATCGACGAAAGCGCCAATCCCACACAGGGCGTCCAGCCGGCGCCGAAGGCAAGCCCCAGCAGCAAGGAGGTCCATGCCCCCTTGCCGCGAATTTTGCTTTCGTCCCATTTTTTCTCGTACATCAAAAATTTCAGCTTCAGGATTCCCGCCATCTGCAGTCCGAATACGATAATCAGCAGGCCGGCGATTTTTTCGATCAGATCGCGCTTTTCAGCGAACAGCTGGCCAATGATGCTGGCCGACGCCCCCATGATCATGAAGACGACGCTAAAGCCGAGAATAAAGCTGACCGACCGGATCATCAGCAGACGCTTATTGGCGTCAATCCGGTTATCCCTTACCATCGTTCCCGTCAGATGGGAAACGTACGCGGGAATTAACGGAAACACGCAGGGGGACAAAAATGACAGCAAGCCTGCGGTAAAAGCGACCCAAACCGTGATATTTTCCATGACTACCCCTCCCCGTTGATTTCCATTGAAGATTTTCCACCGCTGAAACGGCTTAAACCCAGGGCCGCTGCAGCCGAAAGCACGTAAATCACCTGTTCGCCGCTGAATCCCCATACGAGCGGAACACGATCCCGCGACAAATAGGTAAAGAAAAGCCCGAACAAACTGTACCAAAGAACGGTCTGCTCCGTCCGCTTCCGTTCCCCGGGCGGCTGCCCTCCGATCAGCATCCATACGGCTGTTCCGCCCGCCAGGAGCATTTGCAGCAGCGCGGGAGTGTCCAGCATACCGCCGAACAAGTACCCAAGCGCATGATAGGCAAATCTTGCTCCGAGATATCCGATGAACAGCATTTCCAGATAAACGGGCCACCCAACCTGATCTTTGCGCGCACGATACAGGATGTACAGCATGGACAGAAGCACCGCCAGCAGAATCCCCGGATCGCCGCCGTTAAAATACAGCAGCGAAAGCGGCTGTTGAATGGTCGACCGAAAATCAAACACCAGCGGGCTCAGCTTCCAGACAAAGATCGATAAAATCAGCGCATTGACCAGCGTGTCACTGACGTTTTTGTGCATTGCAGCGTCGGACCGCAGTCTAAGCTTCAGCAAAATGTACCCGATTAACGAGGACAACAGGAAAATCAATAAATCCGGATTGACGACAAAAGGCCCGATTTTCAAAGCAAATCCTCCGATCTTGATGCCGGCTTTCGGCTTTCTTCAAGCTCTGATGCTTCCCCCTGCAAAGGCAGCGAGATCCGGAAGGTGTGCCGGTTCCCTTGCGAGACAAGCGCAACCTCTCCCCCGTGCCGGCGCACAATTTCCTTCACAATCGCCAATCCCAGACCCGAGCCGCCGGTCGCCCGCTGCCTGGAAGGGTCAAGCCGGTAGAAGCGTTCAAAGGTATGCTCCGCCTGATCCTGCGGAATCGGCTGACCGGTATTGGTCACCGAGATTTGGTACTCCCCCGTAGCCCATTTGCCGGTGATCCGGATCAAACCGCCGGTATCGTATTGAATCGCATTGCCGAGCAGATTGTTCAGCACCTGTTTGATGCCGTCCTCATGCCCGGGAATCGTGCCCTCATCCAATTCCGTTTCACAGCGTATATGCTTGGATCTCATTTCCAGCTCAAACGCTTGAAACATCGACTGAACCAGCGGTTTGATTTGGATTTCCTGCAATGCGGATTTATTCAGCCCCTTGGCTCCCCAGACCGCCAATTCATGAAGCTGCTCCACAAGCCGGGTCAACCGCATCGATTCTTCATAAAGGGATTGATACAGCTCCGGATCACCTTGAACCACACCCTGACTCAAATCCTCCAAATAACCGTTGATATTGCTGAGCGGCGTCCGAATCTCATGCGAAATATCGCTAAGCAACTGCTTGCGGGTTTTCTCCCCCCGCTGCAAAGCGGCGGTCAGCCGGTTAAAATCCACAGTCAATTGTCCCACCTCATCGCGGGATGAAACCGGAATCGGAGGCGGATACCTGCCCTCCGTCATCTGTCTGGCGGAAAAGGCAAGGCTCCGCAGCGGCCGGACGAGCCGGCGGGCAAAGAAGTAGTGGATAACGGCAGCTACCGCCACCGTAATGATGCTCGCCTGTAGAAGATAGACTTCCATCGTACTGTTGAACAAACCGGTCTTTTCCCGACCGACCAAACCGTTTTGATTGACCAGATAGCAGGCAAAATCCTTGACAGACACCCCGGTCAGCCAAATCACAACCCCGATAACCATCGCATTGAGAAAAACAAGCCTTCCCGCAGCTTGCTCACATGCACGTCGACGGTGCGGTCGATGACCGACTTTTCGTCATGAGGATACAGCTCATCGAGTATTTGTTCCCGCGTCAAGATCTGGTTCGGATGCCGCATCAAGAAATGCAGCAGCCGGAATTCGTGCTGAGTCAGGCACAATCCTTACTACTCTATTTTAACCTTTTTTCATGCCAATCCCAATCCTATCCGGCAATTGTTAAGAAACGTTAAAGTAATCGCAAAAAAATCAAACATAAAATGCCTCCTTAAACCCAGGCCGAAGCGGGTAAACCCATACGGCCGGATCCATGCAAGAGGCATCTTTAATGATTTGCCGTTTCCTCATTTTTAAGAACGTGTTAGCGGTTATTTTTACGATTTTAAAGGCGTAAAAGTTTCCGCAGAAAACTGCTTCCGGAAGCATAAACTTCCGCTCCTCCGTCACATCCCTTTTTCTTCGCTAGCCTTTTTGAACACGCTCTTTAAGTCAATCTCCTTACGTGAGCAAAGAGTAAATCAAATAGGCCAGTAAAAACAAGAAAACGGGAAACAGGATGTACGTCCAGATGATCGGGTTGGTTGTGGCAGGATGCTTCACCCTGAACTTGGCCGCTTCGCTGTCATAGCTATTCCCCTTCTCCTGTCTGACGAAAACGGCTCCCAGAATTACGCCCGTTAACATGATGCCTGTCAAAATCAGATAAAGAACATCATTCAGCTCCAAGACGAGACTCTCCTTGTTGTCGGAATTTGTTCTTTATTTTTCCCGGATCGGGTATTCTTATCCATGCTTCCGACTTCGTCTATTTGCCGAATATCAAAATGTAATGCGAATCCGTCGGAAAGGTAACGCTCTCCACAGTGAATCCCGCCTGCTCCACCGCCTGTTTCATCTCATCGGAATGGATCCGGTGATGGAGCGGCGGTCCCTGCGGGGTTTCTTTCTTTTCCCATTCCAGGCACAGGCAGTTGCCACCCGGCTTCAGCATCCGCTGAATTTCTTTCAGCCCTTTGGAAAGAGGCTCAACCTCATGCAGGACAAGGGAGGCAATGACATGGTCAGCCAAGCCGTCCTGCAAAGGAATTTCTTCAATGGCCCCTTCCACCAATTCCACGTTGCTCAATCCCTCGGCATCCACACGTTCCCGAAGCGCCTCAAGCATCCGTTTCTCCACTTCGAGGGCATAAACCTGTCCCTTCGTCAACTGTGCCGCAGGAATCGTGAAATACCCCGACCCGGCCCCAAGGTCCAATATGATGTCCGTTTCGTTCAGCTTCAGCAGGCCGAGAATTTGCTCCGGCGGCAACGCTTTTCTTCGTTCAGGGTTATCCAGCTTGTGCAAATTGGACGGATCAAATCTTTTTTCACTCATTCGGCATTCCTCCCGTATTGTTTCCCGAAATGAAGCTTCACTGCCATCTTATCCTTTTCATAAGCCTCTGTCAAAAATCCCCTGACAAAAATGCCGAATTACTGAAAGAGACTGTCCCAAAAGAAAGTGTTCGGTTAATCTCGGTTAATCTGCTCAAATGGGCAAAGCGAAGGAAAAAGAGCGAGTGTTGATAAAAATCTGACCACCACACTCACTCTTTTTGGGTTTAAAAAGTAATTTTTGTAATTTTAATTATTCAGCAATTCCATAAGAATGGATTCCGGAATCATGATGCGTCCGTTCACGTTTTCCACTTTCATGGTCAGCGTGCGGCCGATTCCGTTCAGCGTCGCGGTGGATTGTCCTTGTTTTACCACCAGCGTATTGCCGTTTTTGCGCAACGTCAGCTGCTTCGCATGGTTATCCCAAGCTGCATCGATGGAATGATCCTTAGCCGCGTCGCTGGCTTTGAGCATCGGGTCGTTGAACGGCAGGCCGCCGATGTAACCGACCAATCCGGCTTTTTTGTTGTCGAAGTTTTTGTTGATCAATGCGTCGACCTCGCTTTTCAGCGGTTCTGGCAACAGCATTTCGTCCCCGGGATGCTGCACATTGCCCAAGATGTAAGTGTATCCGTTCATGTTGTCAACAACGCTCAAGCCTGTTGATTCCGCACCTGCAGGCAAGGATAGGATACGGGAGAGCTTTTGGGTTTCGATGTTGTAAGCCCAGAGATAATTGTTGGCATGCATGCCGCTGTCTTCGCCGATGAACAGGGTTCTCAATTTTTCTGAGAAGAACAGGTTATCAGGGTTGGCGACTTTATCAACCGCGGCTGTGTTTCCGAATTGATCAGCTTCTTTCAGGTCTTCGCCGACTATCAGACCTTGCATGAAGGAAGGAACATAGTTGCTGTCGATGTAATTATTGCCGCTGTCTTTTTGTCCGCCCTTCAGCGTCAACTCGTAGGTTACGCCGGCTTTGATCTTCTTGATCTGGATATCGTCGGTCGGATCTTGGCCTTTGCTGTCTTTTTCCATTGCTTTTTCCATATAGGACATGGCGACATATACTTTCTTATCCTTGCTGTTGACCGCAACGCCTTCCATTTTGTTGAATTCGCTCGTTGCTCCCAGCATGGCGCCATATCGGCGGGATTCCAGGAATGCGGCGGCTTTCTCCATGCCCGGCTTCACTTTCAGCCATTCCACTTTGCCGGAAGGATATGTTTTGATTTTGGTGAACCCTTCGGTATCTTTATCTGCCGTTTCGAAAATATCGCTGAATTTGATGCCTTTGTCGATGTAGGATTTAATTTCGTTGTCGGTGGCAGTCCCAAGCTTGATCCATTTCAGATCTGCGGAACCGCCATTGTCTGCGCTCTTTTGCATCCATTTGGCCGCATACAGCGTACCAGCGGACAGATCCTCGGCTTTGTCGGCTACATACATGAACAGCATGGTGTTTCCGCCGTCATCGCCGAAGAATGCGGTTTTGCGGTCAGGAGCGATTTTGCCGAGCTCATGGGAGAAGCGGCCCATGCTGTAGTGCTTCACAACAGTTGTGGAATTGTCTTTATGAACAGTCACTTCCGGCAGGAAGCCATAGGCGTAAGGGTTGCCTTTCTTGGCGTCGCCGAAATACTTTTCCGCGAAAGAAGAAACGAAAGTTTTGCTGTTGTCCGCTTCATAAGCGCGGGCATCCGCATCATATTCCTCGCTGCTCAGGAAGGTGTTCCAAGGAGTAAGAGATCCGTTGCAAGGAATCCACAGACCGTCGACAGACGAAAAATCGACTTTTTTGAGAGCTGTCGCTTTCAGGGCGCCGGTTTGTTTATCCTGTTCGATATCGGACAATGTCATAGATGCGGGAACCAATCCGTATGCGGATTTTCCGGCATTGTCAACCGTAATATATTCATAGTGGGTCAGCAGGGACAATGAATCTTTGCCGTTCACATGCAGCAGCGCATTGGCATCCGGCCCATCAGAGATATAAGGAACCGGGGTTCCTTTACTGCTGTCCATGATCGGCTTGCCGTTTACGTCAATCGGAGTTCCGGCGGCCATTCCGTTAAATGTTGTTGTCGATTTCATGATCGTGTTGTAAGTTAAAGGATAAGTTTGAACCGATCCGTCGCTGAAGGTTACTTTCGCTTTAGCCGTAATGTACACCTTCGCCATGTTTTCTGCAGTTGTCGGAGCATCCGTGCCGATAAACTCCACCGATTTGATGGTTGCGCTTTTGCTTGCCGCGGCGTAAGCCGGTGTTACCGCCGGCACCAGCAACGCCACGCTTAATGCCGGAATCAAAAGATTTTTGTTCAGTTGTTTTTTGAGCTGTTTCTTGAAGCCGTTTTTCATCCAAATAACCCTCCCCAAAAATTATCGTACATCCTGCCGATCACATTTTGATCGCGACATTGTCAAGAATACAGCTTGTACGTTTGGGGAATGTAAAAATAGATCCATATTTACATTAAAATTAGATTAATAAATCGTTAAGACGAGATTAATAATATTTAAATAGTTTTTAAAATTTGGAAACAATCCGCTCATTCATCGATCCCGGAAAGCGGCATCCGCTTCGCCCGGCGGAGCTCCCTGCGGACTTTGTCCCAGTGAAGCAGCTCATACATAATCGGAACGATCAACAGCGTCAGCAGCGTGGACGTCACCAAACCGCCGATCACGACCACGGCCAAGCCCGTAGAGATCAGCGCCCCTTCACCCAATCCGAGCCCCAACGGCAAAAGAGCGCAGATTGTGGCAATCGCGGTCATCAGAATCGGGCGCAGGCGAGTGCCGCCGGACTCCAGCAAGGCTTCGCGGATGATCATGCCTTTTTGCAACCGGTGCTGTACACGATCGACAAGCACGATCGCATTGGTCACCACGATCCCGATCAGCATCAGCATGCCGATCAGGCTGGAGACGGAAATCGGCTGTTTGGCGATAACCGTGCCCAACAGCGCGCCGATCAGCGCAAACGGCAGCGAGAACAGAATCGCCAGCGGCGCCTTGCCTTCGCCAAATGCCGCCACCATGACCACATATACCATCCCGACCGCCACCAGCATAGCCAATCCCATATCGGCCATCATGTCCTGAATCTGTTTATTGCTTCCCTCCAGAAGATACTCCGTTCCTTCCGGAAGCTTCAACCCGGCCAGCGTCTCCTTCACTTCCCTGCTGACTCTTCCCGCATCATCATCCGTAATATCTCCGGTAATCATCGCATAATCCTCGCCGTTGCGCAGCTGAAGCACGCTCGGCTGGCTGATTTCCCGCACATCGGCAATGTCCTTCACCGTCAACGTCCGGCCTCCCTGAGCCAATAGCGGCAGATTGCGAATGCTCTCAAGACTGCCGAGCGGGACACCCTCAAGACTCATGTAAAGATCATTCGTTTCATTCCCGCTGCCGATTCTTCCAACCTGCTGCTCCGTCAAAATCGGCCGAATAAGAGCAGAGGCCTGATAAGCGGTCATCCCGAATTTCAACGCATCCTCTGGACGGATACGGATCTCTACGCTGACGGTTTCCTCCAACAAGGTATTGGTTACACGATCCGTACCTTTGATTTGCTTTACCGCTGAGGTGATGACGGCTGCCGCATTTCGAATATCCGTCTGCGTATTTCCGATCACGATGATATTGATTCCCGCCCCTGCGGGACCTCCGCTCAATTCCTGGATATCCAGCTTGGCCCCGGGAACGCCGGGAATCAACTCCTTTTTTATTTGTTCAATAAAAGAGAGGACGTCCGTCTCCGGATCGAGACTGACAATCCACAGTGCTTGATTGCTGGCTCCGGATGTCATCGTCATCGGATCGAATTCCCCTTTGGGCTTGCCCGAAGTCACCTGGGACAGCAGCACGTTCGGCGATTCGCGGAGCTTCCTGTCCAATTCCCGGGCCTGCTCGTCCACCGCAGTCGTCTCCGTCCCCGGCGGCATGGTTAATTGCAACATCAGAAATTTGTCTTCCTGTTCCGGAATAAACGTTACCGCGACCATTTGACCGAGTAAATAGCTGCTGGACAAAAACAGCAGGGAAATCAGCAGCACGACCGCCTTGTGATTCAGGGACCAGGACAGAATCCACTTATATTGGACAGTCAGCCCGCTTTGCCGGTGTTCCTTCGGCTTGGAGCTCCGCATGAACAGAAACGCCAGCATTGGGACGACCGTGACCGCGACCAGCAATGATGCCGCAATCGAAAAAACCACCGTAATCGCAAACGGAGCGAAAATCTTTCCGATGATTCCGCTCACCAGCCCCAACGGAGCAAAGACCGCTATCGTGGTAAGGGTCGACGAGGTGATGGCACCGCCCACTTCCTCAGCGGCTTCCCTGATCAAATCCTTGGTGACCCTCGCTTTCTGTTCCCGGATTCTGCGCACAATGTTCTCAATGACCACAATGCTGTCATCCACAACACGGCCAACGGCGACGGCCATGCCGCCGAGCGTCATGATATTCAACGTCACGTTCGTAAAATAATAGAGCAGCGACATGGCCGCCAATACGGAAAGCGGGATGGAGACGATCGCGATCAGTGTCGCCCGGACATTCCGCAAAAACAGCAGAATCAACAGGGAAGCGAACAGTGCTCCGAGCAGTCCTTCCCTGATCATTCCTTCCACCGATTTTTTGATGTCCTTGGCGGCGTCGTAAATCACATCGAGCTTCACTTTATCGCTGTTCTTCGCATATTTGTTCAGCTGCTCCATGACCCGTTCGGACACATCGACGGTATTGGAGTCGGGATTCTTGATGATATTGACGGCGACGCTCGGCTGCCCTTGAACCCGGGTGATGCTTTCCGGGATGTCTGTTCCTTTGCGGATTTCCGCGATATCCTTCATTGCGGTCCGGGGAAACGGGGAGATGACCAGATCGCCCAATTGTTCGACGGATGTCACTCTGCCCGTGACAATTACGGGTACCTTGATCTTCTCGAATACGGCTTCCCCTGCCGGAACGGACAGATTCATCGCTTGGAAGACCTGAAGAACCTGCTGGAACGAAATTCCCCGCGCCTTCATTTTCTGCGCGTTCAGTTTGATATAGATGTCGTCTGACAGCAAACCGTAGGTCTGCACCCTGCCGACGCCGTCCAACCCTTGCAGTGCCGGAACAATGCGGCTCTTGACGATTCGCTGCAGCTCTTCCGTCGACGTGCCGTTCACCGCGGTGATGGAAGAGTACATCATCGGTCCGCTGGCGAATGAAATTTTGCTGATCTTCGGGCGTTGAACCTGTGCAGGGAGTTGGACGTTGTTCAGCGCCTCTTCAACCTTCGATCTTTTGTTTTCGATGTCGGCATCAAAGCCGAATTCGAGCGTGATGGTGGCAACACCGCTGGCTGAATTGGAAATGACCGATTTGACCCCGGGGATATTCATCAGGGCTTGTTCAATCGGCAGAGCGACGTCATTCTGAGCTTCCCGCGGCGACGCCCCAGGATAGATTGCCGTGATGAATAAATACGGAATCGAGATGTCGGGCATCGATTCCTGCTTAAACCGGGTTGAAGCATAAAGTCCGTCAAATATGATCAAGATGACGAGAATGACGACGGCAACGGGATTTTTCAAGCTGAATCGGGTTAACAGCGACACGAAGATTCCCTCCTGGTTCCTGTCCATTTGTTCTATGTTTCCACAAATTTGAGGCAGGTTATCCGGTCAGAGGAAATGGGAAAGGAAATGTGACAGACTCCATACTGTCAAGAAAGAGCTTGTCATCGATCCGATTAACGGCGTCAATTGACTGCCCGTGCAACATGCTGGGGAGGGGTAAGTCCTTCCAGACTGATTGGCAGGAAGAGTCGATCCGTTTCATAGGGAATGAAAACAGCCCGCGGTTCTTTCGCGCGGGTCTGCTTCGATTGTTTACTATTTTCTACTCCTAAAGAGGCAGGCCCATTTTCAGTCATGTGTCGTTAACGCCCTGTCGAGCAGCCCGAGCAAAGGGCTTCGTATTTGGCGGAGGAGCTTCAGCGTTTGCCTTTGACTCTTGGATGTTAACTTAAGTCAATAGCAACCGGAACCGGATACAAGCCCGGAAAGCCGGGTCTCACTCGACCTTTTCAACGCAACTTTTGATTTATGGGACAACCTCTTACTCCGATACCTTCATTTTGACCTTAAGCCAGTCTGTCCGATAAAAGCGGATCATCAGGGCTGTGCCGAGCACCGTCAAGTAAAGATACAAGGATACCCAAGCGCCCACGCTCCCCAAACCCATTATAAAGGTAAGCAGATAAGTCAACGGCACGAAGCCAGCGAGACTGAACAGCAGAGAGGTCCGCAGCAAAAAAGACGTGTCGCCGATCCCCCTCAAGCCGCCGGCATAAAAATTGAACAGGCCGTCAAAAATCTGCATGAAGGCCGAAATTTTGATTAATTCAGCCGCAAGCGCGGACACCTGCGAATCTGCTGTATAGTAGCTCGCAATCGGTTCCGCAAAGAAAAATTCGAAGGTGCCCAATACCAGCAAAAACAAACTGCCGATAATTGCAGTATCCGTTCCCAAGCGGCGGCCGGACAGCGGTTCGCCTCTGCCCACTTCTTGTCCGACCAGAATAGTGGCTGTGGCGCTGAAGGCGAAAGCCGGCATAAATCCCAGCGACATGACATTCAACGCTACCTCATTGGCGGCAAGCGCATTTGCCCCGAGCCTTCCGACAAACGCCGTGAAGATGAACATGGATATACTCATCGCAAATTCCTGCATGCCGAGCTTTCCGCTTTCCGCCGCAATCAGCTTGGCCTCGGGCCGGTTGAACTCGAACCGGACACGAGTATGAAAACGCGGATGCATACGAATGAAATACATGTACAATGCGCCTGTCAAACCCAGCGCTTCACCGATAAAAAACGCCCATCCGGCGCCGACAAGCCCCAGTTCCGGAAAACCCAGCTTGCCGTAAGTCAACACGTAAGTAAAAAAAATCATTCCCAGACTTCCCGCAAGCGACAATAACGCGGGAGTTCTCGTATCGCCGACGCCCCGAAAAAAACCGTGAAATACAAAATTGAAAATTCCGAACGCCATTGCGTAAAATCTCAACCGAAGATAATCTTCGCCGGCGGCCGCCATGCGATCCGATCCGCTGATCAGGGACAGGATACGTTCAGAAACCGTAGCCCCTGCGGCAAAAGCAAATACCGCCACGCCCAGGCCCATAACCAAAGCGAGCTGAATCCGTTTGACGCCTCTGTCCATATCATTGGCTCCGTAACTTTGAGCGACGAGATAATTAACGGTTTGACCGATTCCCGAGAACAGCGCCCAAACATTATACATAATAATATTGGACACCCCGACGATAGCGATGGCGATCGCTCCCAAATGACCGACCATAATCAGATTGATCGTTCCGGTTACCGTCATGGCGGCAAAGGAGAGAACCGAAGGCAAACCCAAGAAAAGAATCTTCTTCCAGCTTTTTAGCATACTGTACCTCGTCGTTGATGTAGGTTCATTCCTTATTGTGCACCGGGGACGCAAAAGCTGTCAATTCACACTTGCCGTTCAAAGATTTGTCACAAATCAAAAGCTGGACGTCCCTGCTGTTATCATCCATAATGAATGATAAAGTCTGTGATTCGAACCTAATCATCTATCCTGAAAATTCACTTCCGCTAAAAAACCATTCTACTGAAAACGGGCCTGAATTAACTTTCTGAAAATGAAAAAACCGTTAAAGCGTCGGTATTTTTCATTTTCAGAAACAGCAGAGGTAGCCCACTTTCAGTATAAATGTGAATTCTTCGGGGAAGCTTCAACGTGCCATTTTCATCATCCGTTGGCGCCATGAAAATGGCATGGACGTCTAATTGTTGGAGGCAGTCGTTATGAACGACCGATTCAAGACGGCCTGGCTTGCTGTTACAGCTGCGCTGGCCCTCTCTCTTTTTGCGGGGGGCTGTACGGCTTCCAAACAAAGCGATGGCGGCCCCGGACAAACTGCAAATCCGGCATCGTCCGCCGTCGCCGCCGACAGCCGGAGCACCGACGTGAAAAATGTGTCCCAAATATTCGTCAAACCCGCTTCGGTTGTCCTTCCTCCTGTCGGAGACAGCAGCGCGAAGGCCTTCCAGCCGTTGGAAATTGACGGAGTGCTTGATAAACAAAACCAAATTATCCTGTACAACGGAACCGATAAAGACGAAATGAAAGCTGCCAATCCAAAGGATTTCGCCTTCACCAGCAGCAATCCCGATGTCGTTACGGTCAACAAAGAAGGTATCATCTCGGTTTCGCCGAAGGCGGTTACGGGCGACACGGCCAAGGTGACCGTCCGTTATGCCGACAAGTCCGCCGAATGCCTGATATCGATCAAATACTCGCTTCAGCAAACTTTGACCACGGGGCCCGACGGGCTGGCGGTCGTGACCAATCCTGCGGATCCGGCTGTTGTGGTGAACAAGCAGCGGGGCCTGCCGGCAGATTATATCCCCATGGATCTTGTGCAGCCTCATGTTCCTTTTTCATTCGCCGGCGATAGTGAAAAAAAACATTTGCGAAAAGCAGCCGCCAATGCGCTGGAGCAGCTGTTCGCCGCCGCAAAGAAAGACGGCATCGAACTGTTTGGCGTTTCCGGATACCGTTCTTACCGGACCCAGCAGACGATATTCAGTTACAATGTCAAGCATCAGGGGGAAGAGGAAGCGCGCAGATTCAGCGCACAGCCCGGACACAGCGAGCATCAGACCGGCCTGGCCATCGATGTATCGTCCCAAAGCGCGAAATTCGGTCTGGAGGAAACGTTCGGGGATACGGTAGAAGGCAAATGGCTGGCCTCGCATGCGCATGAATTCGGCTTTATCATCCGCTACCCGAAAGGAAAAGAAGAGAGTACAGGCTACGCCTACGAGCCATGGCACATCCGTTATGTCGGTAAACAAATCGCCGAGCAGATTTACCGGAAAAACTGGACCCTCGAAGAATTTTTTAGCGGTACGCTGCCGGCTTCAAATTCATGAATTGATCCGAAGACCCTAGAGGCATCTGTCCCTCAAAAGTTTACAAATAGTTGTAATTATAGTAAAATAGTAGGTAGTATTTGGAACGGAGTGATTCTCATGATGATGCCCGTCATCAAGAAAACCGATTCGGGTAAAACCCATATGGTTCAAATTGATCTGAAAGATGTGCTCTTCATCAAAATCGAAAACCGTAACATCGTCTATCATACCCAGGACGAGACCTACTATCATATTTCCACCCTATCCGAACTGGAGGAACACCTGTTTGACGAGGGATTCGATTTGTTGGACAAAACCAATCTCGTAAACCTGAACCGGATGAAGCACCTCGATGAGAAGCACGGGAACATTTATTTTGAAGAACATCCGACCAAAGAAAGCAAATTCGCTTCGATTGCCCTGATCAAGCAAAAAGTGATGAAAAACCAATTAAAAAGCATCATCGCAAAAAACACGAATAAACAACTCAATCTTTCAGACAACCTCTCGAATAAGGGAAGGATAAAGCTCCCGAATCTCGAAATTTCCATGCAGGACAATTAGGATACGAGCAACCGCAGCCGAAACCGGCAAAGTTCATCGCATATATGCAGCCGTTTCAAGAGCCGCCGTCGAAGCTTTCGACAGCGGCTCTTTCGCATCAGACAAATTTTAATAAGGTTTTTACCGGTTCAGCAGGCTGCCGACATACTTGAGCAGTTCATTGGAGCAGACCGGACAATAATTATGTTCGTCCATCAGCCTTTTGCTGACCTCGTTTATCCGCTTCAGCTGATTTTCATCCGGTGTTTTGGTCGAAGTCGTAATTTTGACGATATCCTTCAAATCGGCAAACAGCTTTTTCTCGATCGCTTCCCTCAGCCTGTCGTGAGAACTGTAATCGAATTTTTTGCCTTTTCTTGAATAAGACGACATGCGGATCAAAATTTCTTCCCGAAACGCCTTCTTCGCATTCTCGGAAATTCCGATTTGTTCCTCGATGGAACGCATCAGCCTTTCATCGGGATCAAGCTCTTCCCCGGTAATCGGATCCTTCAGCTTCTGCCAATTGCAATACGCTTCGATATTATCCAAATAATTTTCCATCAGCGTCTTCGCCGATTCTTCAAAGGAGTAGACAAATGCCTTCTGCACCTCTTTTTTGGCCATTTCATCGTATTCCTTGCGGGCCATCGCGATGAAATTCATATAGCGCTCCCGATCTTCCCGAGAAATCGAGGAATGCTGGTCCAGCCCTTCCTTCAAGGCCCTGAGGACCTCCAACGCGTTAATGCACTGCAGGTCGTGCCGGATCAGCGCGCTGGAAATGCGGTTGATTACATATCGCGGATCGATGCCCGTCATCCCTTCTTCCGTATTTTCCTGCTGCATCTCCTGCAGATCGGCATCCTTGAATCCTTCAACCTCTTGCCCGTCGTACAATCGCATTTTTTTGATCAAATCAATCCCTTGCTTCTTCGTTTCCTTCAACCGGCTGAGAACGCTGAAAATGGCGGCTGCGCGCAATGCATGGGGGGCGATGTGGATATGGTGCATGTCGCTTTGCCGAATGAGCTTGTCGTATATTTTCACTTCCTCGGAAACCTTCAGATTGTAAGGTATTTTCATAATGATCATTCTGGACTGCAGGGCTTCATTTTTCTTATTGGCGATAAACGCTTTGTATTCCGCCTCGTTGGTGTGGGCAACAATCAGTTCATCGGCCGAAATCAGCGCGAATCGTCCTGCCTTGAAATTGCCCTCCTGAGTCAGCGACAGCAGATTCCAGAGAAATTTTTCGTCGCATTTGAGCATTTCCTGGAACTCCATAAGGCCTCGATTGGCCTTGTTGAGCTCACCGTCAAAACGGTATGCTCTCGGATCAGATTCCGAACCGTATTCCGTAATCGTGGAAAAATCGATGCTGCCGGTCAAATCCGCAATATCCTGCGATTTCGGATCGGAAGGGCTGAAGGTGCCGATGCCTATGCGATTTTCCTCGGAAATGAACACCCTTTCAACGATCACATTTTCGATACTGTTATCGTAATCCGTTTTCAATCTCATTCGACAGGAAGGGCACAGCGAGCCTTCAATCTTGACATTCAATTCCCGCTCGATTTCCGGGCGGATTTCCTGAGGAATCAAATGGAGAGGCTCCTCATGCATCGGACATCCCTGAATGGCGTATACAGCCCCCGCTTCCGTACGGGAGAATAATTCGAGCCCCCGCTTCAACATGGTAACGATCGTCGATTTGCCCCCGCTGACTGGTCCCATCAACAGCAAGATTCTTTTTCTGACATCCAGTCTACGCGCAGCGGAATGGAAATATTCCTCCACCAATTTCTCGATGGACCGCTCCAAACCGAAGATTTCCTGTTCAAAAAATTTATATTTTCTTTTCCCGCTTTCTCCCTCGACACCTTGCGATTGTATCATTTCGTATACGCGGGCGTGCGCCGTCATAGCCAAATGAGGTTTTTGCCGGACCATCTCAATATATTCCTGAAACGTTCCGCGCCAAGCCAAGCTTTCCGTTTCCGACCGATGATCAGCTATCTTTTTGAAAATGTCCATGTGTACCTCCTTCCCCACTGCTCATCCCAAGTCCCTTGCGCAAGTAAAAAATAAAGTGTAATAATACGTATGCAGCGGACAGGGATAAGTTTCCGAAATTCCGACGATTTATTAAGGCGAACATGCGGCAGCATGATATAATCGTGGAAGCGGATAACCCCTATTTCTCTATTCTTTCATTCAGTTTTTCATCCGGAGGCGAAGTATGAGCATTCTCAATGAAACAGAGCTTTATGGACCGATCAAAAGATTTCTGGAAAATAAAGGGTATTTGGTCAAGGCGGAAGTGGAGGGCTGCGATTTGGTGGCTTTCCGGGAGGATGATCCGAGTCCGGTGATCGTCGAGATGAAAAAATCGTTCAACCTCTCGCTTGTGCTTCAGGGGATCGATCGCCTGAAGCTGTCGGATCGGGTATATTTGGCTGTGGAATACAGAGAAGGACGGGGCCTTTCCAAAAGAAAATGGAACGGGTGGGTGAATTTATGCCGGATGCTCGGTTTGGGATTGATCGGTGTGAAATTCTATCGAAAGGGAAATCCCGGGGTGCATGTGCTTTGCGATCCGGGACCGTATATGCCGAACTCCGTCAAGTCGCGGACAACGAAATTGCTCGCTGAATTTCATGGAAGAAGCGGAGATTTCAACATCGGCGGAAGCACTCAGCGCAAAATTGTTACCGTCTACCGGGAACAAGCGCTCTTTCTGGCCTTCATGCTCGAAAAGCGGGAAGCCGCCAGTCCAAAGGAACTGCGCAGTCTGTCCGGCATTGAGAAAGCCCCGCAGATTCTGCGAGACAACCATTACGAATGGTTTGAACGAGTCAAGCGCGGGGTGTACCGTTTGTCTCCTTCCGGGAAAGAAGCGCTCAACCTTTATGCGGATGTCCTTGCCGCGCGCTTCCCCGGGGAATCTCAGATGCAATTCGAAGCGGCATCCGCCAGGGCTTTCGAGAATCAATCCGCCGGAGAAGCCTAGCACTCCTCCGGATTGTCATCCAGCTCCTCGATCGCTTGCTTGAACGCTTCTACCGCTTCATCGTTCGCATTGCCGGTGGATGGGCGAAAGGCCGTATCGGACTTTGGATTTTGTTCCTTCCTATTGATATTGGATTGTTCTTGCATGGCAGCCTCCTTTTATTCATTCTAACTATGGAGTTCTGTCCGAGTTGTTTGGAGTATTTATTCAAGATCAAATCATGTTCCGGGTTTTAACAGCGGTGGTAGTATCCCTTTTTCGGAATACCATTTAATTTTGAAAAAAGAATATACTCTCTGGTCGCGTAGACAGACTCCTTTACCCATTATTATCCGCTTCCATCAGGGTCTTATGCATCCAGATGGCCGCCTGCGAGCCTTCCCCCATCGCAATTGCCAACTGTTCGGAATGCACCCCGATATCCCCTGCGGCCCATACGTGGCGAACGCTCGTCATTTTGGTGCGGGGGTCGGTAACGATATGACGATTCTCCAACCGTTCGATCCCGAGCTGTTCCGCCAATTCCGTTTTTACCCGATTTCCCCCGAAGGCGATAAATCCTTTCGATACTTTTACCGCCGCCCCTCCGGATAAACGAATTCCCTGCAGATTGCCTTCTCCGTCCGAATCAATCCCGGCGATCTCCTGCCGGATCACCTGAATGTTTCTCTCGCTCAATTGATCGATCAAGTCCCCGTCAATGGACTTTTGCCCGTGGTTGATATAAATCAAGTCATCTGTCCAGTAATACAGAGTTAAGGCCATTTTCGCCCCGGTATTGCCCGATCCCAGAACGGCCGTTTTTTGACCCCTGATTTCATAGCCGTCGCAATCCGGACAAACATAGATGGATTGACCCAAACAAGTAACCAATCCCGGCAGGGGAGGAAAGCTGTCCATAATCCCCGTGGCCAGCAGCAAAAGCCGTCCCCAGTAACGGACATCCGGATCCCGTTTCAACTCAATCGCAAATCCCCCGCCGTCACGCTTGATCCCGACCACTTCGTCTTCAATAAAACGGACACCCAGCCGTTCAGCCTGACTTCGGCCGATCCGCCGTAAATCGGGACCGGATACTCCCTCCGGCCATCCAAGTAAGTTATGGTAGCTTCGGCACAAAGTGGAACGGCCGGATGCGGAATCGACGACCAGAACATTATGTTTGTAACGGCCCAATTGGATTGCCGCCTGTAATCCGGCAATCCCGCCTCCGACAATTAGGCAGTCCACCATCATGCTTCAACCTCCCGATGACCTGCATGCGCTTAGCATGCCCTGCAAACGGACTTTCCTTTCTATCGGCCCAAACCAATTTTCCTTCATCACGGATATTGCCGCACAAACGAATTTTTTGCGCTAAACGCATCCATCGAGGCCGCCAGAGCTGAAGAACAGGGGAAGGGATTTGGCATCTTGGCCAATGAAGTCAAACAAATTAGCGGAGCAATCCGCAGAAGCTTGCTAAGGCATTAACAAAATTGTCAAGAACTTTTCCGTTTGCTTTTTCTGGGCAGTTGGGTATAATTTAATAAGAGAATTTGGAGGTGGGTAGCATGTCGGTCACTTTTTATTTGGTTATGACGGTTTTGTTACTGTTTTTAGGTTCCATCTTTACGGCAGCTTACAACGACGATAAAACAAAAGGCTTGTAAAAAAACCTCTATCGAGGCCAATTCAAGGATGAGCGACCGCTTCAAGAGGTGGTTTTTTTCCATTAAGAATTTGCTTTTTCAAAAGCCCCGAAACTTATAAATTCTTATGTGGTAAGATAAACTTCCGCGAAAAGCCAAAACCATGCCGTCTCGGGCATGGTTTTTTTGTCAGCTGATTGTAATTTTAATTTAGATCAGGAGGATCTGAGCTGTCTCATATCTTCCATGCATGGTGAACAGATATGACGGTTTTTAAACTCGACCACGGAGTCCATTGATGAACAGAATACGCATTTCGGCTTGTACCTCTCCAAAATGATATGATCTCCCTGAACCAAAATTTCTACAGGATCCCCTTCATTCATCTGATATCTTCTTCTTAAAGACTTCGGCAATACAATTCGCCCCAATTGATCCACTTTGCGAACTACCCCAACCGGTTTCAACGATTTCACCTCTCTGTCTGCTGCGTTTTCTGTATGAAATCAAGCATATATTTAAATAATTCGATGGTTTAAATAAAAAACCCTTCTCTATCCGTTAATTTTATTTTTTCAACAGCGTCTGCTTCCGCAGCTCACGGCAGTTGCAGCCGGACTGATCCTGATCGATCTCCCGGAGCGCGTCCAGCAGGATATTGCCGATGGTGCTTGATTCCTGATAAAAAATGTCGGCCAGCTCCCGATGCTCCCAATCCTTGATGATCCCTTCCGCGTAATTGACCACCATATAAATCCCCGCATAGCACGCTCCAATCTCGCGGGCTAAGTACACTTCCGGGCAAATGCTTTGGCCCACGATATCGCCATGCCACTGCCGGAACATCTGGATCTCTGCCGGACTTTCAAAATGGCGCCCGTCCGTATTGACATAAATCCCCCTGTTATACACATGCCGCGGGTGATCCTGATTGCGTTCCACTCTCTTGCGCGCCGCTTCAGTCAGCGCCTTGGATTGCGTCGGGCAAATGGCCTCCCTCATCACCAGCAGATAGGGACCGCCGAGACCGACATCCTTGCGCATGGAATTATCGATGTAATCATTGGGGATGACCAGATCCCGCAGCTCCAGAAGATGGTTGATGCTTCCGACGCCGCCTTCCACGAAAATCTTCTTCACTCCGGCCTGCTGCAGAACCCAGAACAGCTGCTGCGAAGCCGTTCCGCGGGTAACCTCATTCGGTCTCCAGCCATGCATTCTGCAATGAAGGACATTTTTGCCGTCATATTCAAACCATTTGAATTCGGGACTCTTTCCGAAGGGGGTATCGAATATCATGCCGCTTTCCCGAACATGAACTCCAGGACGGTTCAAATCCTCGGGAAATTCGATGGAAAACACGCTCGAACCGCCGATAATGGCAAAATCAAGCTGGGGTATCGCTTTTTTGTCCATACTGTTCCTTCCTTTCGCTAACATGGATCGGTTTGTCGGTTTGTCCGAAGCTGGATCGGTTTGTCCGACAGATCACTTCAGCCATGCAAAATCGACCTGTCTTAAAGCTTCATAGAGCACAACGGCCGCTGAATTCGACAAATTCAGGGAACGTACCGCATCCGTCATGGGCATGCGAATCAGCGAGTCGGAATGAGCTTCCAGAATCTCTTTCGGCAATCCGGCGGTTTCCTTCCCGAAAACAAAAAAGTCCTCATCCTGATAGCGGTATTCCGTATAGAACTTATTCGCTTTAGTTGTTGCGAAAAAAAAACGCTTGTCCGGATATCGCGCCTTCAGCTCTCCGAACGAATCGTAATAGGTCAGGTTTACCGCATGCCAATAGTCAAGCCCAGCTCTTTTCAAATACCGGTCATCGGTGGAAAACCCAAGCGGCCGTATCAGATGCAGATGCGTCTTTGTCGCTGCACAAGTTCTCGCAATGTTGCCCGTATTTGCCGGGATTTCGGGCTCAACCAGCACAATGTGAAAAGCCAATCGGCATCACCTCTAATTCAAACAGCGTAAAACCACTCCTGCGCCGGAAATCGTCAGGAGTGGCGTCTTTGTTTGACACAGATTGTCGAAATAATTATCCGTTGCGCTTCTGGAAATCCCCCATGAATTCGGCCAGCGCTTTGCAGCTGTCGTATGGAACCGCATTGTATGTAGAGGCTCTGAGTCCCCCGACACTGCGGTGACCCTTCAGACCGACAAAACCCTGTGCGGACGATTCTTTCACGAATTGCTTTTCCAATTCCTCGTCGTTCAAGCGGAAGGTGACATTCATCTGCGAGCGGTCTTCCGGGTGCGCCACACCGCGATAGAATCCGCCGCTTTGATCGATCATGTCGTAAATGAGCTTGGTCTTTTCACGGTTTCTGCGCTCCATCTCAATCGCACCGCCCTGATCCCTCACCCATTTCAGCACCAGGTTCATCATATAGACGGAATAGACAGGAGGGGTATTGTACAGGGATTGATTGGCCGCATGAGTCGAATAACGGAACATTGTCGGCAGATGCTTCGGTGAGTCCTGAACAAGCTCGTTGCGAACAATCACGACAGTAACCCCGGATGGGCCGAGATTCTTTTGTGCGCCGGCATAGATCAGCGCGAATGAAGAGACATCGATCGGTCTGCTGAGAATGTCGCTGGACATATCGGCCACCAGCGGCACATTGCCGGTATCCGGAAACTGCTGAAACTGAATGCCTCCGATTGTTTCATTCGACGTAATGTGCAGATAAGCCAAATCGGGATGAATGCTGATTTCTTTCAAGGAAGGAATTTTTGCAAAGTTGTCGGCCTCGGAACTGGCGACGATTTGTGCCTCGCCTATCAATTTCGCTTCCTTGTATGCTTTTTCCGCCCAGCTTCCGGTCATCACGTACCCTGCGGTTTTGCCCGGAGGAAGCAGATTCATCGGAATCATCGAAAATTGGGTGCTGGCGCCTCCCTGCAGCAAGAGGACATGATACCCCTCGGGAATGCCCATCAACTCTCTGAACAGCTGCTGCGTCTCGTCGTTGACCTGCTCGTATTCCTTGCTTCGATGGGATACTTCCATCAGGGACATGCCGATTCCCCTGTAGTTTACCAGCTCTTCCCGCGCTTGCTGCAGAACCTCCAAAGGCAACGCCGCCGGTCCGGCATTAAAGTTGTATGCTCTTTTCTCCACTCAGACACACCTTCTCCAATATATGATATGGATATGATAGCAAGATTCGCGTATGCATTCAAGACGCTTGTTGCACATGGGAAGTGTTTTAGGCGTCGCGATGAAATAACTTCCGCTAAATTGGTGGCCAAGATCAATTAAACCGCTTGATACTTTGCCGCCAAAAGTGGAACTAATTTCATCCCGAGCCCTTAATGTTAATTTTAATTTGTAAAGCGGTCTGCCGCGGAGCTGGCCCCAAAGGAGTACGGTTTGATCCGGACTATATAGCCGATGGAAGTAATCCAACCGACTATTTCCTGGATCAGCTTTTTGGTATCCCCGTTATTCCCGATGTCGGCATGTATTTCAACCGGCGAATCGAGCAGCAATTTGTTTATTCCGTTTTGGTTCAACAGGCGAACCGCTTCCAGACTCAATTCCGTTTCACGATAAATACGATAGCGAAGGTCCATCATCGGCTTGGTCCTCAGCTTACGGTAGAACAGTCTTGCCCCTTTTCCGCCCCGGTGAATAATCAATGCCGTAACATACACCGTTCCTTGTCTGTTGGTATGGGAATCGGTCCCGATCACCAATTTGTAACGGGCATGCGGATCTTCCTGAATATAATCGCGTATGTTTTCCGTCATCTCATGAATCGTCATGATTCCCCGCGTCGGACTGGTAAAGTGCATGATGGATTCCTCCTTTCATATCGTATGTTTTCTATTTTATGTTGAAATTATTAACAGGGTATTAAATAATACAAAAACGCCTGACGGCGTTCAGAGTGATGAGAAACCCTAAGAATGAAATTAGGCATCGTGATGAAATAATCCCGAAAAAGCAAAGATCAATAAAACCGCTTGATACTTTGCCGCCAAAAGTGGAACTAATTTCATCACGAGCCGTTAGTCTTTTTGTCGGGTGGGGGGTATCATCTTCCGTCGCTCTTGAGACCAGGAAACAGAATTAAAAATTACGGTATTTTCCCGGTTTCAATGGCGTAAAAACTGCTTTGGGAGCATAAACCCAGGTCTCTACAGAAGATACCTCCCAGCCCTATGAATCCTCATTCCCATAATGAGGGGTTTTTCGACAGCTAAAACGCTACGGCGCCCATAGAAGTACAGAAAAAGGGCTGTCCCATCGACTCTGGAGACAACCCTCTTTTGGTCTTTTCGGATATAATTAGCAGCCAAAGTATAAGGAATACTCGTGCGGATGAATGCGGATAGCGACTTCTTTGGCTTCGGAACGCTTGAAATCGATATAATTTTGAATGAAGTCCTCGCTGAATGCGCCGCCTTCGGTCAAGAATTCGTGATCGGCTTCCAGAGCGTCAAGCGCTTCTTCCAGGCTGCCGGGAACGCTGCGGATTTCTTTTTTGTCCGCATCGGACAATTCGTAAATATTTTTGTCGACCGGACCGTAACCGAGCTTGGTCGGATCCATTTTCTTCTTGATTCCGTCCAATCCTGCCAGAAGCATCGCTGCGAAGGCAAGATACGGATTAGCCGTGGAGTCCGGAGTACGGAACTCGATGCGGGATCCTTTCGGCGTAACCGCAGCTACCGGAATACGGACAGCGGCGGAACGGTTGCCTTTGGAGAACACCAAGTTGACAGGCGCTTCATAACCCGGAACCAGACGCTTAAAGGAGTTTGTGCTCGGATTGGTCAGCGCTATCAATGCGGGCGCATGATAAAGAATTCCTCCGATATAATTCAGGGCAATCTCGCTCAAATTTGCATAGCCGCCTTTTTCATAGAAGAGAGGTTCGTCCCCGTTAAAAATGCTTTGGTGAACGTGCATCCCGCTGCCGTTGTCGCCAAACAGCGGCTTCGGCATGAAAGTGGCCACTTTGCCATATTGTTTCGCGGTATTATGAATGATATATTTATACTTCATGAGGTTGTCGGCAGTTTTGGTCAACGTATCGAAACGGAAGTTGATCTCGCCTTGACCCGCCGTAGCCACCTCGTGATGATGGCGTTCGATGCGAAGGCCGGATTCCATCAACAGACGGCAGATTTCGCTGCGGATATCCTGCTGGGAGTCCACCGGTGCAACAGGAAAATATCCACCCTTTTTCATAACTTTGAAACCGAGGTTTCCACCCTCTTCTTCACGTCCGGTATTCCAAACGCCTTCCACGGAATCGACGGAATAGAAGGAAGTATTCATGGAACTATCGTAGCGCACATCGTCAAAAATGAAAAACTCCGATTCCGGCGCAAAGAAAGCGGCCGTACCCACACCGGTCTTTTGCAAATATTCTTCCGCTTTTTGGGCAATTCCCCGCGGGTCACGGTCATAGCGCTCGCCGTCCGGTGTATAAATGTCGCATATGACAACCAACGTCGGGTGCGCGGTGAAAGGATCGACAAAAACGGATTCCGTATCCGGCATCATGACCATATCCGACTCTTCAATGCCGCGGAATCCGGCGATGGAAGAACCGTCAAAAGCAACTCCGTTTTTGAATGTGTTCTCGTCCACCTCGATAGCAGGAATACTGATATGATGGGCTCTACCAGACAAATCCGTAAAACGGAAATCCACCCACTCGATACTGTTTTCTTTAATCATGTCCAGGATGTGTTGAACCGACATTATTCGCCCTCCTAATTTCCGAACATTATTCATGTAATAGCATAGAAATGTTCAAGTTTTAGCTGATTTATGTGGTTATTATAAATCGACATTTTTGCTGCGTCAATACTTATGTAAGATATTTTTTGAGCGAAATGTTAGTTATTCTTACACCAATTCAAATTTTGGTCAAAATAAAGGCCCCGAATTCCTTTTTTGTAAGAATCCGGGGCAAGTCAAAAGGGTTCATATCAATTGAAGCCAGATGAATACATCTGGAGGAGAATGCGATAATTAGTCGGATAAAGAGCTTATTTGGAGGATGCTGACGAAACCGGTTCCTTATGCGTATTGAAGGATCGGCCCAACAAAGGCGCCAGCTTCTCCATATCCTGCAGCAGCTCGGCAAATTGCTCCGGGTACAGGGATTGCACGCCGTCGCCGGTCATCGAATTATCGGGATCGGTATGCACTTCGATGATCAACCCGTCCGCTCCGGCGGCAACCGCAGCTTTGGACATCGGCACCACCAGTTCCCTCCTGCCCGTTCCGTGGCTCGGATCAACGATAACCGGAAGATGGCTCAATTGATGCAGGACCGGCACGGCATTCAGATCGAGTGTGTTTCGGGTATAGGATTCAAACGTACGGATTCCGCGTTCGCACAGCATAACGTTCGGATTTCCTCCGGCCAAAATGTATTCCGACGCATTCAACAATTCGTCATAGGTTGCGCTGAAGCCCCTCTTCAGCATGATCGGCGTATCGATCGTTCCCAGCTTGCGGAGAAGATCGAAATTTTGCATATTGCGGGTTCCGATTTGAAGTATGTCCGTATATTGAGCGCAAATATCCACATACTCGGGAGTCATCACTTCCGTGATCGTCAGCAGACCGTGCTTCTTTCCCGCTTCGGCCATCCATTCCAAGCCTTCGACCCCGATGCCTTGAAAGCTGTATGGGCCCGTTCGCGGTTTAAACGCTCCCCCGCGCATCACTTGGCCGCCTGCGGCTTTGATCAGCCGCGCGATCTCGTCGATTTGCCTGGGGGATTCGACCGCGCATGGCCCGCCCATCATGACGAGCTCACCGCCGCCGATTTTAACTCCCTTGATATCGATGACCGTATTGTCTGGATGAAAATCCCGGCTGGCCAATTTATAGGATTTGGAAATTTTGATTACTTCCTCGACCCCCGACATCTGCCTCAATTGCTCCGCAAGCTTGGGATCGGCCTTGCCGATGATACCGATGACCACCCGATCGGTCCCTCTTGAGATATGGGCTGTGACGCCCTGCTTTTCAATATGCCGAACGATCTCCTGAAGACGTTCTTCCGATGTTGCATGGCTCATGATGGCGATCATGCGCTCTCACACTCCCATCTCTTTCTCGCTTAAACGCTTATACGCTTAAACGCTTTTAATTACTAAAGTAAATATAGCTGTTTTTACTTTGATCGTCAAGCAAAAAATCTTGCTCGATAGACTCTCCGACAAAAAACGGGCGGAAAAAATCGCCGCCCGTCGCCTGTTACCGCAGACTGTTGCATCCGCTTTTTCGATCAGCCGCTTTTGTTGTCGGCGATCTTCATTTTTTTCTGCTTTCTGCGGTCCCTGCGTTTGTCCGCATAAAACTGAAGCAGCGTCTTTACGGGAAAGTACATGACCAGTCCCAGCAAGGTGCCGTTAATGATGCCGCCGACAATTAATTTCATGTTTACAAAAATGACTTTTTCCATCCAACCGGGAAAAAAATGCAAATATTTCATAAAATGATGATTGACGAGAAGTCCTCCGACTTTGCTGTTTAAAAACGCAAACGGAATGTAAATGATTTTGCCGAAAACAAATCCGAGCAAAGCGCCGGCCAAGCTCGCACGAAAAATATAAACGAACGGGAAAATTAAAAAGAAGGCCAATCCCATAGTGGGCAAAGTGAACATTTCCACGGCCAAGCCGACGGAAAAACCCTTGGCCACCATGGACGGGCCCCCTTTGGCCCGCAGCAGGAGCAAATATTTGTATTTCAACCACCGTTTCATTTATCCCATCCCATCGTAAATCATTTCCGCGTTGAAGGCATGTTATTTTGCGTTGGAGTCCTGCTTTTCCCTAAAGCTTGGCAATAAACGGTTCTTGTTGACGGTCCGCCGAATTTCCCAGGTTGAAGAGTCGCGTTCGTCAAATTGCTCCAAATAATGGACCACCTCATTGGTGATCGGCGTAGGCGTAGAGGCGCCCGATGTAACCGCCACACTCCGTTTCCCCTTCAGCCAATCCGGATTGATCTCGGAAACATCGGCCACCCGGTGCGCTTTGACTCCGGCTATCTCCTCGGAAACCTGGGCAAGCCTGTTCGAATTATTGCTGCGCGGATCCCCTACGACAATCAGCATATCCGCTTCCTTTGCCTGTTCGGCAACCGCTTCCTGTCTGATTTGAGTGGCCAGACAAATCTCGTTGTGAATTTCCGCAGCGGGGAATTTTTGCAGCAGCTTGTTCATGATATGCCGAATATCCCATTGACTCATTGTGGTTTGATTTGTGATGACGATGCGGGACGCCGCAATCCGCAGTCCGTCGATTTCCGATTCCTGTTCGATCAGGTGGACGTGTCCCGGCGCTATGCCCATAGCTCCCTCCGGTTCAGGATGACCTTTTTTGCCGATATAGATGATTTCATAGCCCTGTTCCGTCTTCTCCCGAATCAAATCGTGCGTCCGGGTCACATCGGGACAAGTCGCATCCACTACCGTCAGTCCCCGCTTCCTTGCCTTTTGCCGAACCTCCGGAGATACTCCGTGAGCGGTGAAAATCACTGTTCCCTTGTCCACCTGATCCAGTATCTGCAGACGATTGGCGCCGTCCAGCGTGATTATGCCTTCCTTTTGGAAGGCTTCGGTAACGTGACTGTTATGAACAATCATGCCAAGAATATATATCGGCCGCGGAAGGTCAAGATTTTTGGCGGTTTGCATCGCCAGCGCCAGCGCGTCCACAACACCGTAACAATACCCCCGAGGAGAAATCTTAACCACTTTCATCATGAACACCTGCTTTTTCTTTCAACCTTCGAAAATTTGTAAGAGCTCTCTATATCATTATATTATATACTATTAGCGTGATCCCGAAAAGTCGACAGGCATCCAGATCACAAACGTGGTCCCGGAATTTTTGCGGGTCGTCAGTTCAACGGAACCATTATGTTCGTCGAGAATCCATTTGGCGATCGAGAGTCCGAGTCCGGTTCCGGTTGTTTGACCGCGGGACGGATCGGCCCTGTAAAACCGTTCAAAGATATGGGGAATCTCTTCTTTTTCCATTCCCGCGCCCGTATCCTCTATTCGGATCCCGATCCGGTCTTCATTTCGGACCGCATCGACGCGCACGTAACCGTCCTCTGTATATTTAAATGCGTTTTCTATAAAAATAAACAGCAGCTGCCGGAAATAATCCGGGTTGGCCATAATCCACACATCTTCCAGCGCCTGCAGGTCTCCGGGGATCCATTCAACCTTTCGCGGCAGAAACTGGGCCTTGCGGTTCACATCCTCCACGATCGGTTTGATCAGCACGGGTTCCTTGTCCATCTTGTAGCCCGCATCGGCTCTGGCCAACGAAAGCAGATCGTTGACGAGCCGACTCATTCGCTCCGCTTCATCGGATATATCCTTCAGCGCCTCCACCAGCTCATTTTCATTCCCGTTTTCGCCTCTTAACGCCTCATCTCCGAATATTGCGGACTGCTTTTGCCGCCACATTCGCTGCAGCAGCTCCACATTTCCGCGGATAGTCGTCAGCGGCGTCCGCAGTTCATGCGACGCGTCGGAAACAAAACGCCGCTGCGCCCGGTACGCCTCCTCCAGATCCTGATACGTTGACTGAAGACGAGCCAGCATCCCGTTGATCGTACCGGTCAGACGGCCGATTTCATCCCGCGGACCCGCATATTCAATTCTTTTGCCAAGATCGGCGCCTTTGGCAATTTGATTCGCCGCTTCGATCACCTGATCGATCGGCTTCAGGCTTTTCCGGGCCAGAAACCATCCGATGCTGGCTGCCAGCATCACCGTCAGCAGGGCCAGCAGAATAAGAATATTCCGTAGACTGTCCAAAAAGCTGTCGGTCCGATCGACCGTCGTCGCCACCTGCAGTACACCGATTTCTTTATTGTCCAGCACCATCGGTTTATTGTAAATCAAGAACATGTTTTGACGGATCTTCGCCGTTTCGAAGGACTCTTTTCGCTGCTTCACTTTCTCGATGGCTTCCTGCGACAGCGGCAGTGAGAAGCCAAGATTGGACGAGCGTTGAATCTGCCCGTCCACCGTATAGGTCTGTAGATAAATATCGGAGTATTTGAAATCCTTCAGCTCCGGGAGCACGATTTGCACAAATCCGTAATCGGGAAATTTCACAATCCGGATTTGCGAGCTGAATTCATCCCCTCTTTGCTTGAGCGTCTGCATGGTGTCGTTGTTCATCTTGACGTATAAAAATAAATACAGCGCCAGCGCGAAAAAAACCAGCGTCACCGCGAGAATCCCCGTATACCAAAGGGTCAGGCGAAGCCGAATCGACATTTCAGTTTTCTCCCCTCAACACGTAGCCGGCGCCGCGCACGGTCTGAATCATGCGGTTTCCCCCATGCTCTTCGGTTTTCTGACGAAGAAGGGCGATGTATACTTCCAGCACGTTCGATTCCCCGCTGTAATCGTAACCCCAAATTTTTTCCATGATAATATCGCGTGAAAGCACCCGCTTCGGATTCTGTAGAAACAGATGCAGCAGCTCAAACTCTTTCGTTGTCAAATCAATCCGCTTCCCGTCCCGGAACACTTCCCGGGTATCCAAATCCATGGTCAGATCCTCAAATATCAATTTATGATCCGGGGCTTCCTTCATTTCCGTGCTTCTCCGAAGCAGCGCCCTGACTCTGGCCAGCAGCTCCTCCAAGGCAAACGGTTTGACCAGATAATCATCGGCACCGAGATCGAGCCCCTTCACGCGGTCGCGAACATCGTCCTTCGCGGTCAGCATCAGGATCGGCACGCTGCTGCCGGCTTCGCGGATGCGCCTGCACACCTCCCAGCCGTCGATGCCAGGCATCATGATATCCAGGATGACCAAATCGGGCTCCAAATCGATGAGAATCCTCAAACCTTCATAGCCGCCGTTGGCCGTATGAACGGCAAAACCCTCAAACGCAAGGCTGCGCCGCAGCAAAGACGTAATTTTCTCGTCATCGTCAATCACAAGGATTTGTTGCCTCATTCCACGCACCTCATCTTTCCGATCCGTTCCTGTCTTCTCCCATTATTGTAGCAAAAAGCGGCCGCATACTGAAAGCGGGCTTGAATTAACTTTCTGAAAACGAAAAAAACCGTTAAAGCGTCGGTCTTTTTCGTTTTCAGAAACCGCACGAGGCCCGGAAACCCTATCGGAGCCTGCTCGAAGATGTTGTCAAGTTCTTTTTTAGCGGTAGATGAAAAGGAAAGCAGGCAGCCGGCCGTTCATCTTCGGCATCTCCCTGCTTTCCTTTTCCATTATTCTCTATCAGTTGGGTCTGTCGCCGATGGTAACTCCCGTAATCATCTTTGTGCCGTTTCTGACAATGCCCAGATTCACGTGTTCGCCGACTTTGTGAGCCTGAATTTTTTTGGACAGATCATCCGCATTGTTGACCTTCACCCCGTCGACATCCAAAATGACGTCATAGGGCTGCAATCCCGCCTTGTCTGCGGGGCTTCCTTGGACGACGGAGGTGACTACCGCACCGTCCGTGCCGTCCAGCTTCAATTCCCGCACCCAATCCTTCTGAATATCCCGCATGACGATACCAATGTAAGGATGAGGGACTTTGATATTGTTCTTCAAGTTGTTCAGCACCGACGAAATCGTGCTGGTCGGGATCGCGAATCCGATTCCCTGCGCCTGTGCGCTTACGGCCGTATTGATGCCGATGACCTCGCCCTGCAGGTTCAGCAGCGGACCGCCGGAATTTCCGGGATTGATCGAGGCATCGGTCTGCAGCAGATGCTGATAATGACGAGTCCCCTTGTTATCCGGGATATCGATCGGGCGCTCCTTCGCACTTAGCACGCCGACAGTGACGGTATGGTCAAATCCGTAAGGATTGCCGATGGCGACCACCCAGTCGCCGACACTCAGCGCGTTTGCATCGCCAAGCTTCAACACGGGAAAATCTTTGGTTCCTTCAATTTTCAACGCAGCCAAATCCAAATCATAGCTCGATCCCAGCAATTTTGCTTTAAACGGCTTTTCATAGCCCTCAACCGTCACCATAATCTCATCAGCGCCATCAATGACGTGCTCATTGGTGAGGATATAGCCCGACTTGTCAAAAATGAAACCCGATCCCATGCCTAGCGGCTGCGGTTTACCGTTATTTTGCGATTGCGAATTGTTGTAATCCTGCCCGGGAACCCGATCTCCAAAAAACTGGCGGAAAAATGGATCGTTAAACAACGAGTTGTCGCTTCTTGGAATGGAATTCACGTAAGTTTCAATTTGCACCACCGCAGGACTCGCGTTTTTGGCGATCCCCGAAATGTTGTTCGGACGACCCGCGTCAAGAGCAGCGGCGCTGCTGGCGGCGCTTCCGATTCCTGTACCGCTGTCCGTTTGCGGAATCCCGGACGCCGACTGGACATTTTGCGTCAATATTCCCTGATCGCCGCCGGTAAACAAATTCATCTTATCGGAAACGTACATCAGGCTGCCCATCACCAATACGCCGACCATAAATGAAGCAAACAGGCTTTTTAACGGAGACCGCCTGCGCGGGTTGGAAAATTCCCAGCTGCGGCCGTTGCCGCCTTCCTGACCCCCGCCGGAGCCGCCGCCACCACTGATCGGACGAATCGGACGAGGAGCCGTGATCTCCGCTTCTGCCGGTTGTTCGTCGAAAGAAGGACGCATCGCGCTTTCGCGCCCGGATGAATCGGCATCCGAAGCGGAGGATGCTCCTCCGCGGCCGTAAGTATAAAAATAAGCATCTTCCCCGTTGTTGTCATGCCGGTTTTCTGCGGATTGCTTCGTTTGCTCCGAATCTTTGAAAAAGTCGCCGTAATCACGACGTTTTTGATCATCTTCCATACGATTTACCTCCCCACTGGCAGAATTAACGTTTCTGTGGTCCTGTCTGTGTTCCGCCTTGACATTTCACATTGTGCACAGAAAACCTTAATTCTACCTTAAAGCCAGCTAAAACAAAGCTAAAAAACGCTCAACTGAGCAAAACATCTATTGCAAATACCGATTTTCCACTTCTCTAAGGATTTCTTGCGCCTTTTCCACCCATTCGTTGTCCACCGCGGCATCGCTCTCAACGGGATCCTGAAATTGGTTGACCAGACCGCCTGAGGTTTGCATGTCCGCCGTTTTGTCCAGCCCTTCGTTATACAGATGCTTTAATACAAAAGGCGTGCCGATGCGGACCTTGGTTTCCGGATCCTCGGCGTTTGCGTCCAGTGTCCCATCCGTAACCTGAAAGGGGATGCGAATCCAGACTTTCCGGCCTTCATCCAAGGCCCGGTCGAAGTACCCGTGATCGTAATCCCAATTGCCTCCCAGGGTAAATTCATTTTGTTCCAGAAACTGCTTCAATTCGATAAATTCATCCTCTTGGCGCTCCAAACCGGACTGCAGCTGAATCATGAAAGTTGCCTCCTCTGTTCAACATTTGAGTGCATGACGGGCTGCCCCCGTCACACAGACTCATAGTTTCTGTTCATAGGATATCCAAAAAAACGCGGGCATATGTATGGCGAACAACCGCTGGCTGACCGTATCGTGCAGGTCGCGTTGAGCTGTCAGGTATAAGGAGGAGCCCGATGCGGACACTCTCGCCGCAAGGTTTCCTTTGGCCAATTGAAGGATTCCGAGGTGCAGCACATCCAGTTGCCCTTACAGCCGCAACGCCGCAAAGAAACCCGCGGACAAGCCGACAATCAGCAATACGCAGACCTCCACTTCCATATCTGCGTCTGTCCATGGCGTTTCCTCCAAACTGCCTGCAAATGTGTATATTGTCCAGTTTAATCGATTATGCGCCGATTTTACAGAGGCGTCAGATGGAGCGGCGTATCAGTCCGGGGACGGATTTTCGAAAATTCGACCAAGCGCTCGCGATGCGTAACTTCAAGACTTGGAAATATTTTTTGTGTCAAATAACCTGACATGTTATATTGACAGGGACGGCACTGCAAATTTATAATGAGTCGGACAATGAATTGAATGTGACCTATAGGAGTCTGTCGGATCGACGGAAAAAGATTCAATTAAGGAAGTGTGCATGATGAACCTCAGTCAAGTGGCCGGCGGTCTGGATACGATATGGGTCGTGCTTACCGCTGCGATGATTTTGTTGATGGAAGGCGGATTCGCCCTGCTTGAAGCAGGCTTCGTCCGGCAGAAAAACGCTGTCAGCATAATTATGAAAATATTCGTGGATATCACTTTCGGCGCTTTGATTTACTATTTCTTCGGCTTTGCGCTCATGTACGGAAAAGATGCCTTTGGCATTTTGGGAACCAGCGGTTTTATGCTCGGCGGCGACTTGTCCCATATTCAGCTTTCTATTTCCCATGATACGTACTGGCTGTTTCAAACCGCATTTGTGGTTGCGGTCATCTCCATCGTTTCGGGCGCAGTCGCGGAACGCATTCATTTTCGCGCGTATATCCTGTTTACCATTGTGATGACGGGCGTCATTTATCCGCTGGCAGGACACTGGGTCTGGGGTATCGGAGGATGGCTCGGCAAATTGGGGATGATCGATTTTGCCGGTTCGGCCGTCATCCATGCTATGGGGGGATTTGCCGCATTGGCGGCGGCCATATTTGTCGGGCCGAGGATCGGCAAATATGCCGCTGACGGCATGGCCAATGTCGTTCCGCCTTCGAACCTGCCGCTGGCATCCGTCGGCGCGTTCATCCTTTGGTTCGGCTGGTTCGGCTTTAACTCCGGCAGCACCCTCAGCGCAATCAACGGCAACATCGGCCATATTGCCGTCACCACAATGTTGGCGGCGGCTTCCGGCGGTGCTGCCGTCATCCTGTTCACCATGTTCCGATACCGGAAAGCAGACCCGCCGATGGTGATAAACGGGGCGCTGGCCGGACTTGTCGGAATCACGGCAGGATGCGCCTTTGTCACCGATTCAGCCGCTATCATTATCGGCATGGTTTCCGGAATTGCCATGGTACTGATGACTGAATTGCTCGACAGCAAAAAAATCGACGATCCCGTCGGCGCTTTCGCCGTTCACGGCATCAGCGGAAGCATCGGCACACTGGCTGTCGGAATATTCGCCGTGCCGGAGCTCGCCCATTCAGCCGGTCAAGGCTATGCGGGCCTGCTTTACGGTGGCGGATGGACATTGCTCGGCGTCCAAGCGCTCGGCCTTGTTACCGCAGCCGTATGGGGATTTGCAGCATCATGGATTACATTGAAAGCCATTCGGGTAATCATGCCGGTTCGCGTCAGCCGCGATGAGGAATTGATCGGGCTGGACGTCAGCATACACGGTGTGCCCGCCTACAGTCAGGATCAGGATTTTATCGAAATCGGCAGCTTCAAAAACCCTTAAGCCTTAAATCGCACGAAAAACCGTCCGTCGGACGGTTCTTGAAGAGGAAACCCATTCATTTGAACGTTAGAAGGGGATGTGTTTGCGGTTCCACCGCTGTCGCTTTTCACTCACACACATCCCCCATTACTCCTGTCTGCTAACCTTCCACTTCTCTTGTCCCTTCCGCTCCGACTGCAATTACCACTCTGCAACCGTTCCGTCGCGATGACGCCAAACGGGATTTTTCCAGTTGTGTCCGGTTTCCGCCATTTTCCTTACATGGTCTTCATTGATGTTGATTCCCAATCCCGGACCCTGAAGAATTTTGACATGTCCATCCCGGTAATCAAAGACATTGGGATCTGCCAGATAATCCAACAAATCGCTGCCCTGATTGTAATGAATGCCCAAACTTTGCTCCTGGATGACCGCATTGTGGGAGGTGGCATCCACCTGGATGCATGATGCCAGAGCAATCGGACCGAGCGGACAGTGGGGAGCTACGGCCACATCATACGCCTCCGCCATGGAGAATATCTTTTTGCACTCCGTGATTCCCCCCGCATGCGACAAATCCGGCTGTATGATGTCGACGTATCCGTCGGACAGCACATGTTTAAAATCCCATCTTGAAAACATTCTTTCGCCCGTAGCGATGGGAATGCTTGTGTGCTGCGCAATCTCCCGAAGCGCTTCATTGTTCTCGGGGAGTACCGGTTCTTCAAGGAACATGGGATTGTATGGCTCCAGCTCCCTTGCCAAGATTTTGGCCATCGGCTTATGAACCCTGCCGTGGAAATCTATCCCGATGCCCACGTATTTACCGACTGCTTCGCGAACCGCAGCAATCCGCTCGACGACCTGATCGATTTTTTCCAGTGAATCGATGTATTGAAGCTCTTCGGTTGCATTCATTTTGACAGCGGTAAAACCGGCGGCCACCTTTTCCTTTGCCGCCTGTCCCACATCATTCGGGCGGTCCCCGCCGATCCACGAATAGACCCTGATGCTGTCCCGGCAAGCTCCTCCCAGCAGCTGATACACCGGGGCATTAAAATACTTGCCTTTAATATCCCAAAGCGCCTGGTCGATCCCGGCAATGGCACTCATCAGAATCGGGCCTCCGCGATAAAATCCGGACCGGTACAGCACCTGCCAATGATCCTCAATCCGCAGCGGATCCTTGCCGATCAAATATTCGCTGAGCTCTTGAACGGCGGCCTGAACCGTATTCGCACGGCCTTCCACCACCGGTTCGCCCCAGCCGGCAATGCCTTCGTCCGTTTCAATTTTCAAAAACAGCCAGCGGGGCGGTACGATAAAGGTTTCCATCCTTGTTATTTTCATCGTCAGTTTCCTCCTAAACAAACCAATAATATGATTGGATTTTTACGGTTAATCCCCTTATTCCTTCATACTCCATTTGAATAAAAATTCACGAAAATATCCGTCGGACAGGCTCCCGGATCCGCATTTCTTCTCCGTTTAACGGGACCAGATCAACTTTTCTCCCCTTGCCATGACGTGACACGGCTGAGAAGGATGATAACGGGCTAAATAATCGATCAGATAGCCAGGATTTTCATTATGACATGTAAATGCATCGTAATGGTAAGGGATCAACATAGGCGCCCGAATGGCCACACTGAGCTCCGCGGCTTCCCGGTAATCCATGTTTCCGACGATGCCGAGCTTGGTCCTGAAATAATCCCGGCCGACGATCGGCAGCAGAGCGATATCAACCTTTGCCTCCAGCAATCTCTCCGCCATTCCGTCATAGACCACGGAATCGCCGGCAAAATAAATCGTGATTCCGTTGCCGCGTATCAAATATCCCAAAAATCTCTGACCCCCGTCGGCCTGCTCGAAGGAAGTATGCGCAGATTTTACAGCTTCAATTTGAACCCCGTCAAATTCAATGGTCTCCCCGTCATCGAGCGCATGCATGGCATCGGAGCGGACACCCCACGATTCGGCGATGCGTTTGCATCTATGGGGCAATACGGCTTGCGCATGCGGTGAAGAAAGCATCATCGAAGGAAACGACTTTTTGTCCAGATGATCCTCATGATCATGCGAAACCAGGATGATGTCGGCATTCGTCACCGATTCAGGCTGAAGGACCGGAGGATGGAGCCGTTTGAACACAACCGGTCCTCCTTGACTGATTTCCTCGCACCAATTTGAAAAGTAGGGGTCCAGATAGATGATTTTCCCGTTCAATTTCAGGACGAAGGAAGCTGAACCCAAAAACCAGATGGCTGCCTGATTTTCCGCAACCGCCGTTTCATTGACAGATGAAATCATGGTTATTCCTCCAAGTCGATAAGCTTCGCATCGCAGACCCTTATTCTTTCAATTTGTTCGAGCCTTTGTTTAATTTGGCTTGCACAATCACGATAACAATCAAGAAGAGGCCGCGAATGATCGGCTGCCACCATGAATTGATCGAGCCCTCCATGTTGATGATATTTAAGATGACCCCCATCAGCATAATCCCGACAAAGGTTCCAAAAATACTGCCGCGTCCTCCCGTCAGCAGAGTTCCGCCTATGGCAACCGCAGCAATCGCATCCAATTCCCACATCTCCCCGGCAACAGGCTGAGCCACTCCGCCCAAACGCGAGGCCAGTACGATGCCGGCAAGCCCCGACAACCCGCCGCTGATGGCATACACCAGAATCTTGATGCGATCCGTGCGAAGTCCCATCAGTTTGCTGGCCTCTTCATTGCCGCCGACGGCAAACACGTGCCGCCCGAAGCTGGTGTACTTCAAAACCACTCCGGCAAGCAATAATAAAACTGCAAAAATCCAGATGGGTACGGGGATTCCGAGCACAACTCCCCGTCCAAACACCTTGAACGCATCGGCAATGGAAGGATCGACCGACATCGTCCTTTCATGCGTATACGCATAAACGAAGCCTCTCACCCCGATCATCATCGCCAGTGTGACAATAAACGGTTCGATTTTCGCTTTGGCGATAAGCAGCCCGTTGACCGAACCGAGAGCGGTGCTTACGATAATCGGAACTGCCAGCGCCCAGAATAATCCGAAGGGCGACATCACGGCCGCCGTAAGAGCGCTGATGGCAAGCAGCGATCCCACGGACAAATCGATGCCACGGGTAAGAATGACGAATGTCATGCCGATTGCGATATAGCCCAGCATGCTGTTTTGCCGCAGCATATTAATAATATTGGTTTGGGTGAAAAAAGTGTCGTAACGAAGGGAGGCGGCAATCACAATCAAAATCAGGGCGACAAGAGACCCGTGTTTTTGAAAAAAACTGGATAACCCGTTCGTTGCATTTTTTGAAATGGCCTGGTTCGATGGTGTCGACATTATCTTTTCATCTCCCTACGATTGCTTCTCTCTCTGCAGATAGATCGCCAAAATAATAATGAAGGCTTTCAAAACCAGAGAATAGGAGTAAGAAATATTATTCATATTAAAGGTAGCGGTAATCAATCCCATTAATATCGCACCGATCACTGTCCCCCATATATATGGACGACCGCCTGTCATCAGTGTACCCCCGACCACCGTTGCCGTGATGGCATCCAATTCGGCTAAATTACCGATATTCGTAGCATCCGCTGCGCCCAATCTGGCGGTTTCAATCAATCCTGCCAAAGCGGCCAAACCGGCAGACAGCATATATACATA
The DNA here is from genome assembly GCF_035282765.1 of Ferviditalea candida. GTDB lineage: Bacteria > Bacillota > Bacilli > Paenibacillales > KCTC-25726 > Ferviditalea > Ferviditalea candida. Next base: position 62,884 of record NZ_JAYJLD010000017.1, read on the forward strand.
GGTTTTGATCCGTTTGACGTGAATCCCTGCCAATCCAGCCGCATTCTCATTGTCTCCGATGGCTTCCACATAGCGTCCGAATGCAGAATACTTCATGATCAGATAGACCAAAAGCACGACGAAGAACATGATGATGACCGGCAGCGGAATCATGCCGATTTTGCCTTTGCCGATAAATTCGAACGCCGGGCTTGAGATGGAAGTCACATAGCCGTCCGTGAGAACAAGCGCAATCCCGCGTCCTGCGATCATCATCGCCAAAGTGACAATAATAGGCTGTACGTTGAAATTGGAAATGACAGATCCATTAAAAAATCCGATCAGAACGGCAACAATCAATGTAACAAAGATAAGAACGAACAGATTTGCGTCAATGATCAAAGTGGGAATTACCGCTGCAATCGCCATCAAGGCTCCAACCGACAAATCGACTCCGCCTGTTGCGATAACGATGGTCATCCCGATGGCAACCAGCGCGGTTGTAGAAACATGCAGCAGGATGGTCCACAGCGTTTGCGGCGCCAAAAAGTTGTTCGTGACAACCGCATTAAATAAAACGAGCAGAATCAATACGATCGAGGGACCAAAGCGACGACTGAATTCACCGCCGAATCCTGCGAATTTTTTGCCCATCACCACTGCCCCCTATCCTGTATGCTCAACGGAATTATTTTCTGCAATAATGTGCATGATGCGATCTTCAGTGCGCTCGGAGCCGTCAACTTCTCCGATTTTTTTGCCGTCCCGCAGAATAACGATCCGGTCTGTATTTTGAATCAACTCATCAAATTCGGAAGAAATCATCAATATACTGAGGCCTTGCTGAGCGAGCTCATCAATCAAAGCGTGAATCTCCGCTTTGGCGCCTACATCGATGCCCCTTGTCGGCTCGTCCAGAATGAGCAGCTTTGGCTCCAGAGCCAGCCATCTGGCAAGCAGCACTTTCTGTTGGTTGCCGCCGCTTAAATTTTTTATTTTTTGGTCCGCATTCGGTGTCTTGATATTTAATCTGTCAATAAAGCGGCTGACGATTTCGGATTGTTTTTTGCGGGAAATGAAGCCGAATTTGGAAATTTTGGATAGGGAAGCAATGGTAATATTTTCACGAACGGACATGTTCGGAATAATCCCTTCGGTTTTACGGTTTTCCGAAACAAATCCGATCCCTGATGCTATGGCATCTCGCGGGTTCTTGAATTTTCGGTTTTGGCCTGCGATTTGCAGGCTTCCTTGTTCGGGCTGATCGGCCCCGAAAATCAACTTCGCTGTCTCCGTTCTTCCCGAGCCCAGCAGGCCCGCCAAGCCCAACACTTCGCCCCGATGGATCTCGAAGCTGATATTCTGCACTTTTTTGCCTTTTTTTATGCCTTCAAGTTGAATCACGACTTTTTCATGGATCTTGCTTGCCGCTTCTTTGCCCTTCGACAATTTTTCGACCTCGGATTCGCTTTTTCCAATCATATGTGCAATCAGTTTAATTTGCGGCAATTCCTCAATCGGCCATGTGCCGACATATTTACCGTCTCTAAGAACCGTAATCTTGTCGCATACGGCATAGATTTCATCCAACCGATGGCTGACGTAAATGATGGAGACCCCTTCGGACTTCAGCTTGTTGATAACGCCAAACAACACGTTGACTTCTTGATCATCCAACGACGATGTCGGTTCATCCATGACAACCAATTTCGCTTTCATCGATACCGCTCTGGCTATGGACACCATTTGCTGCACCGCTGCACTCAGATCATGCACGGGCCGTCTGACGTCAATATGAATTCCCATATCTTCCAAAATGGCTTCGGCCTCGCGATGCGCCGTTTTCCAATCGACGATCCCCCAATTGTTCTTCGGCTCTCTTCCCATGAAGATATTTTCCGTTACGCTTAAGTACGGAATTAAGCTGACTTCTTGATAGATCGTGCTGATCCCGCCCAGTTGAGCTTCCATCGGGGTTCTGAAATTGACTTCTCGTTGATCAAAATGAATGGTACCGCCATCTTTTTGGTAAGCGCCGGTCAATATTTTTATCAATGTCGATTTTCCCGCGCCATTCTCACCCATCAAGGCGTGAACTTCTCCGTGTTCTAAGGTCAGCTCGACTCCGTCGAGCGCAATGACGCCCGGAAAAATTTTTTTGATATCGCGCATTTTTAGCAACGGATTACTCATAGCGACCTCCTGACATCTTAAATATGGGCGGCCACCCTGCGGGGGGCCGCCCATATCAAAAGATTAATACGCTTTATTTACAAATTCAGCGGCGTTGTCTTTATTGAAGAAATTATCCTTGTTGATGATTTCCGGCTGGATGGTTTCTCCCTTGGCATGCTTTTCAATGACGTCGAATGCGGGCGGTCCGAAGAACGGGCTGCATTCAACGGTTGCTCCCATTTTGCCGTCAATGATGGCTTGAAGCGCATCCTTCGTTCCATCAACGGATACGATGATAATGTCTTTTCCGGGAACCTTGCCTGCAGCTTCAATGGCATTGATGGCGCCTATAGCCATGCCGTCGTTATGCGCATACACTGCGGTAATTTTGTCCCCGTAAGATTGAAGCAGATTCTCCATCACCTTTTGTCCTTCGGCTTGAGAAAAGTTGCCCGTTTGCGAAGCGATGATTTCCATATCTTTATACGGCTTGATTGCTTGCTCAAATCCGGCCTTTCTGTCAATCGCTACGGAAGCTCCCGCTGTCCCTGTCAATTCCACGATTTTAGCTTTTCCACCAGTTACCTGGGCCAACCATTCACCTGCGCGCTTTCCTTCTTCAATAAAATTGGATCCGATGTAGGTCAAATAGTCTTGACCTGCTGTTCCTTTAGCTTTGCGGTCAACCAATATCACCGGAATTCCCGCTTTTTTAGCCGCATCCAGTGCAGGCGCCAAACCTTCAAATTCACGCGGGGAAAGAATAATGTAATTTACGCCGCGCGCAATCATGTCTTCTACATCGGACAACTGCTTCGCTGTGTCTCCTTGTGCGTCGGTATATACCAGTTCATAACCGCGCTTCTTGGCTTCTTCCCTAATGCTTTTCGTTTGCGCGACTTTCCAAGGGTTTCCGTTATCTGTTTGCGAAAATCCGATAACAAGCTTCTTTGCTCCTGCATCCTGCTGTGCTCCTGCACTCTCTTTCGGAGCATTTTCAGTATTGCCGCCTGCTTCTTTTCCGCCGCCACCGCAACCTACCGCGACCATGCTTAGTACAAGTACCAGTGCCATGATGAAACTGAATTTTTTCATTTGTTTGACCTCCTGTTTTTTAGATTGAAAGCGTTCTTGCAAAACCCCTCATTTATCCTTTAAACACACCACCACCTTTTTAGGATCAATCAGCCTGTATATTATTCGCCAAACAAATCTCGGCAATCTTAATGGAGCCGATCACTGTTGAAAGCTCCACCTGTTCGTCGGTTGCTTCCACAACTCCCGCAAAATTAGTGGTTTCCAGCAAATAGGCAAAAGCTTTTCTTAACGGGTTGGAGCCGCCGATGACAATCCAATCCAGCTTCGGGGATGACTGCATCCGCAAAAATTCCTCCATCGCCTGCAAATCGGAGGCGATTACAGACCCCGTCATATAATTGGCCCGCTGGTTTCGGGTCATGTCCGAGAAAAGATCAAGCAGCCTGATATGAAACAAGGATCGTGAAAGACCTGCTCTTTGTCCCCAAGAAAAACCGTTCATCAGCGCTTCCTTTTCTACCTGCCCGATCAACTGCTTTTCAAGCGATTTGGCAAGAATCGTGTGCTTGCTGACCGCGTCCAGAATTTCCCCGCCAAGCGTGGATAAACAAGCAATAATTTGCGACCTGTCATTCACCATGACAAATTTTGTGTGCGATCCCGGCAAAATCATCATTCCCGGTCCCTTCAGGTTCATCTGTTCCAGCAGCCCTAAGGTTTCCACTTCTTCTCCCCGCATGATGTCGAATTCATTGGTCATGTTCACCGCGTCCCCGGATACGGCGGTCTGATTTTTAAAGCCGGGAACAAAGATGGCCGGGATATTCAAAAATTCTGGAATCCTCTCGATTCTCGAATGCTTGGCGAATTCCTCCGCACCCGCAGCACCATAAAAATGCGGAACCTCATACAGCCCCAAATTGGAGGTAATCATACCCGATGCCGCTATATAACGAATATCCTCGGGAATCCGTCCATTCCTATCGATGATTTCTTTAATGCCTTCGGCAATGCCTTCCCGCAGACTGTTATTATTCCCCTCTATTGCAGTACTTCTGACGCCGACGGATACTTTGACCGTATCAACAACTTTAAATTCGCCGGCATCTATTAATCGGATTCTGGAATTTGTTGTGCCTGAGTCTATTGTGATAACCATGTTTCATTCACCGCTTAATCTGTATTTTTCATCCCGTCAATCAGGTTGACGAATGCCGAGGCCCGCAAACGGATTTCCTCAAAATCCTTTTGTTTGACCAATGAAGCGCTCACCAACGAAGACCCTACACCAACTGCAAAACTTCCGGCCTGAAGATAATCCTTGACATTATCCAAATTGACGCCGCCGACAGGAATCATGTTTACATGCGATAGGGGAGCTTTCAGTTCTTTAATATAGCGCGGACCAACAGTGCTGGCCGGGAAGATTTTGACGGCCTGCGCTCCCCATTCGAATGCTCTCAGGACTTCCGTCGGTGTAAATACGCCCGGAATTACAGGAACCTGATAGCGGTTGGCCGTTTCAATCAGACTTTGGTCAAGCGTTGGAGAGAGAAGGAAAGAGGCCCCGGACAGAATTGCCAATCTCGCCGTTGTCCCCTCCAATACGGTTCCGGCTCCAATCAGAAGGTCGGAGGATCGGTATTTACGGCTCAACAATTCAATCGCTTTCAAGGCGTCCGGCGTATTCATGGTGACTTCAACTGCCTTAATCCCCGCGTCATGAAGCGCGGCCACGATATTTTCAATGTCTGTAATGGAATCGGAGCGAATGATCGCGATTAATTTGTGTTGAAGAATCGTTTGCATCACATTGTTCATCCTGCGGGCACTCCCCATTTCGATGTTTGTTCCTTATTAAGGAACATTGTTCCAACTATACTGCAAAAAAATTATTTGCGATACCCCAATAAAGCCGAAATCTCGTTAGCGCACTCTGTGACTTTTTGAGCGCAGGATTCCAATTTCTCATCGGTCATTCGCATCGCCGGTCCGGCGACGCTGATTCCGGCCACAACCTGTTGGTTATTATTAAAAATAGGTGCTGCCGCACATCGAATCCCCAATTCATGCTCTTCGTCATCAATCGAAAATCCTTTATTCCGGATTTCCTGAAGTGCTTTCATAAATTCTGCCTTTGTAGTGACCGTATTATGCGTGAATTTCTTCAAGCCTTTGTGCTGAATAATCCACTCCAATTCATTCTCTGGAAGATAAGCTGCCATGGCTTTTCCGACTCCGGTACAGTGCAGGGGAGCATGACGTCCGATTTGGGAATACATGCGCAGCGAAGCAGTGCTCTCCAGCTTGTCGATATAAACGACTTCTCCCTCTTCATGAATGACCAGATGGGCGGTTTCGCCAATTTCCCCAACAAGCTTCGATAAATATGGGGAGGCTACCTTTCTGATATCCAATGACTGCACAATCTCATTTCCCAATTCGACTAAACGCAGACCCAGCGAGTACTTTCCCGTTTGTTTATCCTGCTTGACGAATCCTTTCGCTTGAAGGGACGACAAAAGACGGTGGGTTGTGCTCTTGGCTACATCCAACAGCTTGGACAGCTCAGTCACGCCCAAACCGCCTGGTTTTTCCTGCAATAAATCCAGTATCTGCAGCGCTCTGTCTACAGATTGGACCGTCGTCGTTTTACTATCCATCGCTGCACCTCTTCATTTGGAAAGAGTTGTCGTTCGGGGCAAGCACTCTCTTTCGCCTGCTTGTACCTTATTACGGAACGCTGTTCTGAAATTTCTCCTTACATCATACAGGATGAAAGGAACTGCGTCAATATTTGTCGAATCAGATCTGCAAACCAAATATTGGACAAAAAAATCCGCCCCTTTTGTCGAAGGACGGTTCGCGCCATTTATAGGTTTATTTTTCAGGAGCCAAACAAAATCTCCTTTTCAATCCATTCGGCAAGATCAATTAAATCGTCGGATTTTTTGGAATCCATTAGTTGTTTGGTCGTCTCGATTTCAAGCCGAAGCCTGCGGATGCTTTCCATCGGCTTTTTGACATAGTGAATATACTCAACGGCAACGTGGTGATCCGGTTTTTTGCCTGTCAGCATTTTTCGCAGCGGAGACATGGACTGGAACGCTCTTTCTTCCATTTGCCGCCTTTTTTCGTAGCGTTCGATCACCTGCTCCAATTCAAGTATCTGCGCTTCTCTTTTTTCAATATAAGCCTCGAGAAACGGAAAAACTTCGGCCGCTTTTCTGCGCATAGCCCTCAGACTCCTTGCATAAATGATGTATGGGAAATCTCATATCTGCCTGTGTCAACTTATTTTACATATTCTTATTTTACACCATTTGCTTCTCCATGCAAAGTACTTTTCAATGACAAATCAATGCCGATGATCCCCAGATAATTGCCCTTTTCGTCCACAATGGCCTTGGAGATGGTCACGCAAGGCTGCTTCGTGATCGATGAAATGTACGGTGCGGAAACAAACGTTTCCCCATTCATTGCCCTTTTCCACCATTCCCGCCCTCTTGCATTCATCAATCCCGCTTCAGGTATCGAGCAAATAAAGGAACCGTCGGAACGATTTGACCAGATCGCCTCAATTTCCGCCGTCTCTTGAATACAGCGGGAAAACCATGCCGCATGGATCTGCTCGTCCATGCTTCTAACCTCAGAAACTTCCGAAATCCGGCCGATAAATTCCTGGCCCCATCGAAGAACGCGGTCGGAAGCGGCGGCATTGCTTTCATTCAAGCCCAAACCATGCACGGAAGCCATCATTTCCCCAGACACCTTCTGCAGATTGCTGCTTACGACTTTCAGATCGCTGATCTGCTTGCGCTGCATCTCCATTTGCTCCAACGCCTGATCGACGCTTGCCAACGTATTTCCGGCGATTTCCACCACATTCTTCAGCTTGAATACGGAATCCATCGTCAAGCTGGATTGTGTCCGGCTTGACTCCGTTGCAGCACTTACCCGCGAATGGACTTGAACAACCCGATTAAAAATCTCGTCCATTCTTGCCATAACCTGTTCAATTTCACCGTTGATTTCAATGACCGCCTGTTTCTCATTGCCCATTGAAACCACAACTCCTCTGACTCCCTGCTCTATAGAGGAGAGCACAACCGACGACTTGACGACCGCTTCTTTGCTTTGCTCCGCGAGCCTTTTGATTTCCCGCGCCACTACGGCAAAGCCTTGTCCCTTTTCACCGGCCCTCGCAGCTTCTATCGACGCATTCAATGCAAGCAGCGAGGTCTGTTCCACTACCTCGATGATCAGTCTGTTGATTTCTTCAACACGGGTGGTATGCTGCTTCAAATCGGAAATTCGCCGATCCATATGATGGTTCATTTCCAGCAGCTTGTTCATGACTCTATTGGTTTTCAACAGCGAATTCCGCACATCAACCACAACGTCCCGCGTCAACGTGCTCTGATTACCCATGTCAACCGATGACTCCAGCACTTGCTCAGCAGAGGCCGACACTTCCTGCAGGGAAGCAAAAACCTCATCCATCCGCTCCATGACCAGTTGACTCTGCCCTCGAAGCCGATGCTCCTGCTGGGTTGAGTAATCGGTAATCCCCGTCAAACGTTCGATCGACTCATTCACCGTCTCTACCACAGCCGCCAATCGATCAGCGGCAACCTGCGATTCATTGACAAATTGGCGGACATGCTCTTCAGAAATCGAAGAAACGGAGGACGGCGTCTCATTCCGCTCCTTGCAGGCTCCCCTATTCACCGAATATTGATATGTAAATAAAAATAACGTTGTAATAACACTCATCCACGGGGGGATGGTAAAAAGCAGCACCGAGTTTCCAACAAACAAAAAGAATAACCCCAAATTCCGCAGATTGATGTTAGGTATTTTAACCATTTCGCGCATATATAACACCACCATCTCTGTTTTGTGTTATTATATATGACATATACAAGCTTGACAAGAAAAACAAAAGAGGGACCGCTTCCCTCTTGCCTGCATCCCTCTTGTCGTTACGGTTACCGAATTTGACTATTTGTTTGCATTTTCATTCTGCGCCATCTTGGTGTTGGCAACATTTACTTCCTCGGCAAACTCCGCATTGTATTTATTATTGTTATTTTTCGCGTTGTTGTTTTTATTTTTCGCCACTGGAATCACCTCCCCGCCTAGGATCATAACCGTTGGGCCTTTAACCCAAAAGTATTATTTGAACCCGGGGGGCTTTTTATACAAGAGCAATTTATTGAACCGATCGGTTCAATCCTTTAATAAAATGGCTCTCAGCCTGTCTTTGCCCCTGTGGATTTTGGCTTTGACCGTACCGACCGGACAATCCAGACTGGCCGCAATATCCTTGTCCTTCCAGCCGTAATAATATTTGCAGATCAGCATTCTGCCCGTGGTCTGATCCAATTGGGCAATGCTTTCTATAATTTCCTCGCGCATCACCAGCTCGTCAATCCGGGAATCGATGAAACCGCCTTCAATATCCGGCATATCCATCGAGAGCGGCACCATTTGCAGTGCCAATTTGCGCCGAAGCAGATTGTTGGCCGTATTCGACACGATGACCTTCGCCCACTGGAGAATTTTTTCCGGATCCTTCAGGCTGTCAATGCTCTGTAAAATTTTCAGCCAGGATTCCTGAACGACGTCAAGCGCATCCATTTTGTTGCTGACTTTGGAATAAGCCACAATGAACATTTGCCGATACAGTTCATTCGTCAGCTCTTCCCGCTCGGACGTATCCATTTGTTCCGTATCCAAAAATTGATCCCATTTCATAAATTGACTCCCATATCTGATTAAGGATATATTTTGGGCAATGATAATGGTTTACTTTTGTTAACTTAATTGTAACAGATATACATTCAAAAAAAAAGAAGCGTAAAATATCGAAATCTTACGCTTCGTTACGAGTATGTCCATGAACTACATTACCGGTTACATTACCGAGGGTTTATTCTTCTGCCGGATGAAAGCTTCATTCAGCAGGTCTATCATCTGCTCCGTCACTTTTCCGTCGCCTCTGCGGACTACCAAAATTTTCACTTTCTTTTTACCCCATTCCGAGTATACCTGATCCTTGGTTTCGAAATAGAGATCAATTCTGTTGCCCTTTATGGCAGAACCGATGTCCGCCACAACGCCGTATCCGTATCCGGGAATATACAGCAGCGAGCCCAACGGAAAAACTTTCGGATCGGCGGCAATCGTCGAGACGAGGCTTCTCCTCACCCGCACTCCCGAATAAGTGAGGCCATATTCCGGATGACCAATATTCTTCCCGGTCGATTCCGGACCGGCCGTATATCCGGTGGCGACAACCTCCATGTCCTTCAAAACCAGCGGACCGGACGATAATGCCGCCATTAACGGGTTGAGCTGCCCCGCCGATTGTCTGTCCCTGCGGCTAATCTCGCGGCTGTTCACGCGGGTCTGTGTCTTGTCCCTGTCGACTCCAATTACATCTGCAGGCTTGTCCTGAGTCCTCAGCAGCCGGAATGCATTCTGGATTGGGGGCCTTTCCGCGGCATTCGCCTCGCCCTTGTCCAGAGCCGGTTGCTCCAGCGGTCCCATGACCGTCAACACAATGATGATAAGCACCGTCAGAGTGATCCATCTGGCATGACTTATCGTTTGGAATAACATTCTGGATACCTCCCCCTATAGAAGAGGGTGTCCAAAATTTTCATGATTTATACGCTCGCCGCAGGTCGCCGGAGCAGTACTGACATCATTAGGCATCGGGATGAAACAACTTCCACATAGATTGGTGGCAAAGATCAATTAAATCGCTTGAACCTTTGCCTCCAAAAGTTTACTGCGCGAGCCCTTAATCGATGACTTTATTGTGAATATCCGACAGGATCAATTCGATGGCTTCGCTGATTTTTTGCCCGCCCAAATCCCCTTTGCCGCGACGGCGTACGGAAAAAGTGCCGTTATTCTTTTCACTTTCCCCGACAACGAGCATATACGGAATTTTGTCCAGTTGGGCCTCCCTGATTTTATAGCCTAATTTTTCATTGCGTGGATCGGCCTCCGCACGAATGCCGGCTTCCTTCAGCTTCTCGGCTGCCTCATTCGCATAATCCGCAAACAGATGGGATACCGGAATAACCCGGGCTTGAACCGGCGACAGCCACACGGGGAGCGCTCCGGTGAAATTCTCCAGCAGGAAAGCGGTCATCCGCTCCATCGTGCTGATGATGCCGCGATGGATTACAACCGGACGGTGCTTTTGACCGTCTTCTCCGACATATTCGAGACCAAAGCGTTCCGGAAGCAGAAAATCCAATTGGGCCGTGGACAAGGTTTCCTCTTTTCCCAATGCGGTTTTGATCTGCACATCCAGCTTCGGACCGTAAAAAGCGGCTTCACCTTCCGCCTCGAAATATGGCAGATCAAGCTCCTCAACCACTTCTCTAAGCATGCGCTGCGACATCTCCCACATTTCATTGTTCGGATAATATTTCTCCGTATCCTGCGGATCGCGGTAGGACAAACGGAAACGGTATTCCTTGATGCCGAAATCCTCATAAACCTTGCTAATCAAGTTGACTACGCGCGAGAATTCGTCCTTGATTTGATCGGGGCGGCAGAAAATATGAGCGTCATTCAGCGTCATCGCACGCACCCGGTGCAATCCGGTCAACGCGCCGGACATTTCGTAACGATGCATCATTCCGAGTTCTGCTATGCGCAAAGGAAGATCCCGGTAGCTTCGCAAATCGCTTTTAAAAACCATCATGTGGTGAGGACAGTTCATCGGCCGCAGGACCAACTCTTCATTGTCCATTTCCATTAGCGGAAACATATCCTCATGATAATGCTCCCAATGGCCGGAGGTTTTATAAAGCTCCACGTTCGCCAATACCGGTGTGTAAACATGCTGATAGCCCAATCTTTCTTCCATATCGACAATGTATCTCTCCAGCGTACGGCGCAGCTTTGCGCCGTTAGGCAGCCAAAGCGGCAAGCCCTGACCCACTTCTCTCGAAAAGGAAAAAATCTTAAGCTCCCTGCCAAGCTTGCGGTGATCCCGTTTTTTGGCTTCCTCCAACAAATGCAGATGTTCTTCCAATTGCGTTTTTTTCGGAAAGGATGTTCCATAGATCCGCTGCAGCATTTTGTTTTTCGAGTCGCCGCGCCAATACGCGCCGGCGATACTAAGCAGCTTGAATGCTTTGATCCTGCCGGTGGAGGGCAGGTGCGGACCTTTGCACAGATCGAAAAATTCACCTTGATCATAAATGGAAATCACTGCATCTTCGGGAAGATCGCGAATCAGTTCCAGCTTCAGATAATCGCCGATTTCCGTGTAAATGCCCAAAGCTTCTTCCCTGCTGACCTCGCGCCTGCGGATCGGCAAATCCTCCTTGATAATGACGTCCATTTCCTTCTCGATTGCTTCCAAATCCTCGGGCGTAAGCGAGCGGTCCATATCAATATCGTAATAAAATCCGTCCTCTATAACCGGACCGATCCCCAGCTTGACATTCTCATCGGCAAAAATCCGTTTGACGGCCTGCGCCATCAAATGCGCCGTGCTGTGCCGGTACACCTCAAGTCCGTCCTCGCTCTCCGGAGTAATAATTTCGATAGCCGAATCCTCATGAATCGAAGCATACAGATCCACAACTTTACCGTTAATTTTACCGGCAATCGCGTTTTTCTTCAGGCTGCCGCCGATTGATTCCGCCACCTGCTCAACTGTCGTTCCCTTTGCATATTCCCTGACAGCTCCATCCGGGAAAACTGCTTTTACGGTCATCATCTGATCCATCCTCCAATTTGGCATAAATTTAAAGCAACAAAAAAACGCACGTTCCCGCAAGGGACGAGTGCGCTTTACCCGTGGTTCCACCCTAATTCAATCCTGTCCGCAGATTGCCTGCGGTTCGGATACTCATCAGCATTCTGTAACGGGAATGAACCGTTGAACGATACTCGGTCCCGCCAGCGGCAATGCCGAAGGAACGTTCCCGTTCACGACTACAAAGCGGTAAATTCACTGCTGAATTGAAGGGGATTTCAGCCTTAGGCATCGCGAGCCCTTAGTCCCCTCTCTCTGAACAATTCCCCGCAGGAACTCATGTCTTTGATAGCGGTCTTTACAAGAATTTGACAAGCTTTTGAAAATTAATTATAGCTTGATTTAACGGGAAGGTCAAGGATAAAGAAGGTTCCGGTTTTTCTTCCCCAGAAATCGGCGGCAGTGGGGACAATTCGTGCAGATGCTTGTACGGTTTTCAAAAATTTGCCCAATGGTGTTGATAATTTGCTGCTGCGGTTCCCTGGTATGAATAAACACCCGTTCCGGGGAAATTGAAATCAATGTGCTGACGATCATATCCTCGCATTGGAATTCCTTGTCGGGCATTTCTACCGTCAGTCCGTCCGGCACCCCGACATCAATGGGCTTCATCCGTTCGTTAAGGAGTATAAATTGTTGATCTCCCTTGTGCATCAAATGTGCGGCAGGGATTTTGCTTTCCTGGATATATACAAAATATTTCAACAGCGAAATAAATTCCTGATACTGCTTATCCATCAAATATTCGTCGACAGCGCAGCCGACCGCGCTTTTCAGATCCTCGAAATAAGCTTGAAGCCTGAATCGGACGAAACCGTCAAGATTAAGCTCCGTATGGGACTCAAGATAACTTTCCAAATGTTGAACGATTTTCGATTTGCGGCGGGAGTGGGAATTCCTCGTTGCAACGTTGCCCGCTTCAACGCCGGGAGGGGTTTCATTCAAAAATTCGGCACAAAAGCACGCAATTTTTTCGATTTCCGTTTTTTCCTCGTAGCCGAACTCTTTGACAATCATACCGCGCAGCAATTGTTCTTCCATTCCCTCAATAATATAATCGGCCAAACTGTCAGCTGCGTGCCGATACACGGCTTGACCATGTTTTTGCAGCTGAAAACGGGGAAGAACCGCTTTGCACACAATCGCGCCAAACGGTTCGGAAGACAGCAGCTCCCACTCGACTTTCCCGTTCAGCAAGGGCACTTCCGCGAAGCTGCCGGAAAGCCATTGGAACAGATGATCAAGCCGGTGACGCCGTGTTTGAACAATGATCGAAAATAATTGCATAACCCACCGCTCCTTTCGTTCTTACACAGTATATGGTCAAACGAAAGGAGATATACAATTTTTACGACGGGAATATATGTGATTAATTGATTAGTTTTGCAGAACGAAATCCTTTTCCACCCGATCGTTTTCATCGTCAAATGTCCGGATGATTTCATATCGGGTATTTCGCTGAGCGGGAATTTTCCCCGCTTCGCGTATCAGTTTCAGAATCAATTCAATATTCACCTTATGCGTAGTTCCGGCAGCCGACACCACGTTTTCCTCCATCATCGTGCTGCCGAAGTCGTTGCATCCGTATTGGAGGGAAAGCTTGCCGACTTCCGGTCCCATCGTAACCCATGAGGACTGCAGATTGGGGATATTATCAAGCATAAGCCGGCTGATGGCCACCGTCTTCAAATACTGATCAGGTCCCTGTCTTTCCCCCTTTAGATTCGTGTTGTCCGGCTGAAACGTCCACGGAATAAAAGCCAGAAACCCGGGGCTATCCCAACCGCCGGCAAGGCACTCATCCTGTGCATCGCGAATGCGCAGCAAATGCTTGACCCGCTCCTCGAAGGTTTCTCCGAGCCCGATCACCATCGTGCCTGTCGTGTGCATCCCAAGCCTGTGGGCCGTTTGCATCACATTCATCCAATCCCGCCAAGAACCCTTCAACCGGCTGACTTTTCGCCGGATACGGTCGTCCAGGATTTCCGCCCCCCCGCCGGGGATCGAATCCAGACCGGCATCCCGCAGCTGACGGATGACTTCCACCAGCGGCAAACCGGATACTTCCTTCATTTTCATGATCTCCGCAGGAGAAAAAGAATGCATATGAATTGTGAACCGTTTTTTGATTTCCTTCAACAAATCGGTATAGTAGCTGAACGGCAGACCGGGATGCGTGCCACCCTGCATTAAAATTTCCGTACCGCCGACATCGATGCTTTCTTGAATTTTCCGGAAAATAGCCTCGTCCGAAAGCACATACCCTTCTTCGGATCCCTGCGCCCGGTAAAAAGCGCAAAACTTGCAATACGTATCGCAGACATTCGTATAATTGACATTTCTCCCAATAACGAACGTCGTCACCGGCTCCGGATGAAGCTGCTGCATGATGCGGTTGGCGGCATCGCCCATTTTCTCGATTTCGTCAGATTCGAATAAAGCCACGCCTTCTTCCAATCCAAGCCGTTCCCCTGCAAGAGCTTTCGTTAAGATCGAATCGATTGCGCTCATGGTATTCCTCCCTGCAAACGAAATAAGGCGGCTTGCAGTTGACTGTGCTTCCGCTTAAATTTCATCGTATCATATTCGGCCCGATCAAGTCATTAACATTTCTCACTTGGCGGCGGGGCTGTGAATCAGTTTTCGTGGATTTTATCTCCATAACACACTTTGAAAAACCACGACGCGCTGCTTCCCAGCTGATAGAAAGTGCCTCCTAGCCCAAACTTAAAACCAACTGTCGCCTTATCCGGCATCTTCCCATGCTCCGCTTGCGCAACAAATGAATGCTTTCGTCGCATAGACTCCCGTCTCAGCCCACTTCCCGCCGCGCATACTCAAATGCCTGCTCCAGATCGGCGATCAGGTCGTCGGCGTGCTCAATTCCCGTTGACAATCGAAGCAGCCGGTCGTTCAATCCGACTTTCCGGCGGATCTCCTCGGGGATATCCGCATGCGTTTGTACGGCGGGATACGTCATCAGCGACTCTACTCCTCCGAGACTTTCAGCAAAAGCGATCAGTCGTATGCTGCGCAAAATCGGCTCAACGTAACGGGAATCGGTCAGCTGGAAGGAGAATATTCCGGTATTGCCCGACGATTGCTTCCGCTGCAGCTCATAATCCGGGTGGGACGGCAGGCCCGGATAGTAAACCCGCTCCACGAGCGGTTGGCCGGACAAATATGCGGCCACAGCCAGAGCGTTTTGCTGATGGCGTTCCATCCTCAGGGCCAAGGTTTTCATACCCCGCATGAGCAGCCAGCTGTCCTGGGGGCCCAGCACCGCTCCGATGGAATTGTGCAGGAACGCCATTTTTTCCGACAGCTCCTGCCCCTTGGTAATAATTAATCCGGCCAGCACATCGTTATGCCCTCCAAGATATTTCGAGGCGCTGTGAATGACAATATCCGCCCCGCAATCGATCGGTCTCTGAAAATACGGCGTCAGCAGGGTGTTATCCACGATCGTAAGCATTCCTTTGCGTTTGGCCCAGCTGCACGCCTTCTCCAAATCGGTGATCATCATCATCGGATTGGTCGGGGTTTCGATCAGCAGCGCCTTGGTATTAGGCCGCCAATTCGCTTCCAATTCATCAATATTATTCGTATCGACGTAAGCGGTTTCCAAACCGAACCTCTTCATGACTTGCTCCAGCAGGCGGTATGTCCCGCCATATAAATCAAGGGAAACCAGCAGACGATCCCCTTGGCTGAATAATGCAAAGATCGTTTGCAAAGCCGCCATTCCGGAGCTGCAGGCAAAACCGGCGTCGCCGGATTCCAATTCGGCAATCGCCTCCTCCAGAACACTTCGGGTCGGGTTCTTTGTCCTGGAGTAATCAAATCCCGTGCTCTGCCCCAATCCGGGATGGCGAAAGGCAGTTGCGTGATGAACGGGAAAGCTGACTGCACCGGTTTCCCCATTCGCTTGCGATCCGATTTGCGCCAAGCGGCTTTCGATTCTCATATTCAATGCCCCTTTCTATCTTGAAAATTCACTTCCATTGGGACTTCTAGGCGTTCACATTCAGCGGCGTCAAACCCCATTCATACGGCGTCACCTGGTATACGTAATAGTTCAGCCAATTGGAGAACAAAAGATTGGCATGAGCCCGCCAGCTGACGACTGGCAGCTTGGATGGATCATCATCGGGAAAATAGTGCTTTGGAAGTTCAATGTCCAAGCCTCTGTCAATATCTCGGTCATATTCCCATTTGAGCGTCAGGGGATCGTATTCCGAATGGCCCGTGACGAAAATCTGCTTTCCATTGGCCGAGCAAACGATGTAAACGCCGGACTCATCGGATTCAGCCAAAATATCCAGTTCCTTGACGTCTTCCACATCCTCCCTGCGGATTTCCGTATGGCGCGATTGCGGGGCATGGAACACTTCATCAAAACCGCGCAGCAAGTTCGTATTTTGCTTATTCGCCCGGTGCGGAAAAACACCGAACATTTTTCGCTCCAGCTTGTATTTCGGGATTCCGTAATGATGGTACAAGCCGGCTTGAGCCGCCCAGCAAATGTGGAAGGTGGACGTCACATGATCAACGGTCCAATCCATGATCGCCTTCAATTCTTCCCAATAATTGACTTCTTCGAATTCCATAAGCTCAACCGGAGCTCCGGTGATGATCATCCCGTCAAAGAATTGATCCTTAATATCCTCGTAATTTTTATAGAACATTTCCAAGTGTTCCGCAGAGGTATTTTTGGAAATATGCGATTTCGTATGCATCAGCGTGATTTCCACCTGCAGCGGACTGTTGCCCAACAGGCGAAGAAGCTGCGTTTCCGTTGTTTCCTTGGTCGGCATCAAATTCAAAATGACTATTTTCAAGGGGCGGATATCTTGATGATAAGCCCGTGATTCATCCATTATAAAGATGTTCTCCCGGGTCAAAATTTCTTTAGCGGGAAGATGATCGGGAATTTTAATCGGCATGAGTGACACTCCTTTGCTTGTATGTGAAAAAACTAAAACGTCCTCTCCCGAAACGAGAAAGGACGAATAAAATTCGTACAGCCTCTCTCATCTCTCAGAAACATCGCGTTTCTGCAAGATTTAGCACCGTGCAATCCCATATAGGGGATGTCGGTTGCCGGGCTTCATCGGGCCAGTCCCTCCGCCTGCTCTTGATAAGAGTTCACAATCAATTTAATTAATATTAAACATATACGAAAACCAAAGAACAGTCAATATCCAGATATATATCCAGACCAAAAAAATTACTTTTTTTACGGAACCCGACCGTCCCGGCTTCCATATAATGGTCTAAATTCGACTTCGCAAAAGTCTGAAAACGCGCTTGCGGCATCCAGAGTTTTGATCTTGAATCAGGATTAATGTAAGTATATACTAAATTGGTACTGATAACACTTGGAAAAGGGGTGTGAACGAATGGACGGGGACCGACCGAGGCCGGCGAACCTTTGTTGGTTGCAACTGAATACGGATTCCAGTCGGGTTCATTTCGTCCTGCCGTTCAAACCTTCGCAGACGCACCGGCTGAAATCCTCCTTTTAAGCATACCGGCCTGCTCCTACAGAGGACATAGCGGTCTGATTGAATATGCATGGAAAGGAGAGAGGGCAGATGAAGGTGCGTTTGGTCCGCAACGGAGTTTTTTCATTAATTGACGATGTCAACCTGACTGTTGTTCCTCCGGAAGACGGATTTTATTGGATCGATGCGGGAACCGAGGATTTGGAAATCCTGCAGCCTTTGTTTCAGCTTCACGAACTGGCTGTAGAGGACAGCCTCAGCGAAGAAGAACAGCGGCCCAAAATCGAAATTTATGACACGTATTACTTTATTGTGATCAACAGCATCCGTTTTGATGACGAGGAAATTTTTCTGAGAGCCCTGAATATTTTTCTGGGAAAACATTATATCATTACCGTCACTAAACAGAAAATCAACGAAATCCGCGCCGTCAAACCGATTCTTTGGGAAGAAGAGGTTCATACTCCGGACCGTTTTTTGTACCATCTGGTGGATCTGGTCGTGGATAATTATTTCATCGTCGGGGACCGGATCGAAGCGAAGATCGAGAAGCTGGAAGAAGATATCCTGATGAATACGAAAAAGTCCCATCTGAACGAGATCATCGGTCTTCGAAGCGAAATTCTATGGGTCAAAAAGGTGCTGGGTCCCCAAAAGGATCTGATCGCCACCTTGAACAAGAAAGATCTCAAGCTGATCAACGACCAGCTGCAAAAATATTTCAGCGATATTTATGAGAATGCGGTCAAGGTTTCAGAATCGTTTGATACATTCCGCGATTTGATGGGCAACCTTCGAGAGGCTTACCAGTCCAGCCTGGCCAATCGAGCGAATGAAATCATGCGGGTGTTCACGGCGCTGACGACCATTTTCATGCCGCTGACGTTCATCACAGGCATCTACGGCATGAATTTCGAAAACATCCCTTTGCTGCACAGCCCATTTGGCGATTTAATCGTGTTGGGCGCGATGTTCCTGATCGGTTTTGCCATGCTTGTGTTTTTCAAAAAGAAGGATTGGTTATAGCCTATGAAGATTATATCCATCGAGCCGACGCCAAGCCCCCATTCCATGAAACTGAATATGGATGAATCTCTTACTGCGGGAACCCGCTTTGCCTTTGATCAGGAGCGCAAAGACGGCTGCCCGGATTATATCGCCAAGCTGCTTGCGATTCCGGATGTCAAAAGCGTGTTCCAAACGGCCGACTTCATTGCACTCGACCGGTTTCCGAAGGGAGATTGGCAGAACATTTTGAGCCGCGCCAGAGAGGTGTTCGGCGAAGCGCCGCGCCGCCAGGAAAACGATAACGGCTCCGCGCCGCAGCAGAAAGAGGCTTCTTTCGGCGAAACACATGTGCTGATTCAGATGTTTCGCAATATTCCTCTGCAAATCCGGATAAGATCGGAATTGGAGGAAAAACGGCTGGCGCTGCCGGAACGTTTCACCGGCGCCGCGATGAAGGCGCACTCCGCATCGCCGAACATGATCATGGAGCGCAAGCTGGAAGATCAAGGTATACGCTACGGCAGTCCGGAAGAAATCGCCGAGCAGGTGCTGCAAGAAATCGATGCCGCATACGACGATGCCAGGCTGGAGCAGCTCGTGTCGCTTGCTCTCGAGCAGGGGGAAGGCGAAGTCCCGATCAGCGAACGTAAAGAGTCGCTGTCCGACGAGCAAATGGCAGCCCGGTTAGAGCATCCGGACTGGAGAATCCGGTATGCCGCAATGGAAAAAATGAAGCCAGCGCCTCAAAGACTTCCGCTGATCGTAAAAGCGCTGCTGGATCCGCATTTCTCCGTGCGCAGACTGGCGGTCGCCTATCTGGGCGATATCAAGGAGCAAGATGTTCTGCCCTTGCTTTATCAAGCGCTCAAAGATAAGCACCCTGCCGTTCGGCGAACGGCAGGAGACGTTCTTTCCGATATTGGAGATCCGGATGCGATCGAGCCGATGTGTGAAGCGCTGAAGGATCCGAATAAAATTGTCCGCTGGCGCGCGGCCCGATTTCTATACGAAGTCGGCGACAAAAGCGCCTTGGCCGCACTCCGGGAGGCCCAGGACGACTCCGAATTCGAAATCAGCATGCAGGTGAAGATGGCGCTGGAACGGATCGAGGGCGGCCATGAAGCCGAGGGCTCCGTCTGGCAGCAAATGACACGCCGAAATCCATAGCACGGCTAACTGCACAAAATCGGGTGTCCCTTCAGCTTGCTTTATCTGTTGAAAGGGACGCCTTTTTAGGTTCAACTGGCCTGCTGTTTGGTTTGCTCCCGTTTTCTATAACGGATTCTCAGGAAACGCAACCATTCATAACATCTGTTGATATCCCGGGAGGCAAGCTCCTGTTCGCTAAAACTCTGCATCAGAACCGGTTTGAGATATTGTTCCCCCTCGTTTTCAAATGCTTTCCATGCCGCCGACAATTTCTCTTCCGGCATATCCCGCAGCTCCAGCTCGATAAGAGGTTCCATATCATACCCTTCGCGGTCAAGCTGCTCGACCCACTGCAGCAGCGTTCTTCGCGGCAAACCGGAAGCTTCCTGCAGCCTTGAAAGATTCGCCCCTTCCGCAATCCTCTGCAGAAGCATTTTTTTGATCCCCTGCTTCTCCAATTCCGCCTTGCTTCTCAGCGCCTGCTGTCTCCTCCTCCAGACAGAAAATTCTCGGGGTTCGACAAGTCCGGCCACCCAATCCAGCGGAAAATCGGTCTGGCGGTTCAAGGGCTGAGTTAACGCCAAAATTTCATCCGCATAAGCATTCACTTTCGCCGGTCCAAAACCGGGAATCTGCTTGAGCTCCTCCAGCGATTGCGGCAGATAGCGGCAAATCATCTTCAACTCCCGATTGGTAGCAAGCAGAAACGGCGGTTTCTTATCTTTCATGCTCGCTTTCTTCCGCCATTCGGCAAGCTTGTCGAAAAGCTCGGGGTTTGCCGGCTCAGCTTCAGCGTAATACTGCAGCATCTCACTGAACGATCCCGCTCTGGAGGAGCCGGACTCGTTGAAAAATTCGCCGAACAAAGGCATGAAGCCCTCGGCGATTTTGTTCGATATGCCCCATCGAAAAGCATTCATCAGCTCCTCCCATTTGTCCCCTTCATACCAAAAATCCATCCGATTTTTGCCGTCCCGTCCCGGCTCGCTCCAGCATACCTGCCATCTTCCGTGCTCCTCGGCAATCGATACTTGAGCCGAAATCGCTGCCGTATCCGCAGTCGACTTCTCCAAACTGTGCATAAATACCACATTCATAAAATCACCGCCTTCATCAAAATTAAAAGACAGAAAAAGCACCTCTCCTTAGCTGGCTGCTTAGGGAGAGGTGCTTCCTCTGTCCGTTTTGTTTGGAATTTAATATAACATATATAGATAATAATGTAAATACCCAAATTTCGACATGTCGTTGTGCTGTGATAATGTCACCCTGTAACTGTTCTGAGATAATGTCACTATGGGACAGGAGACATTGACATTGACTAGAGCAGAGTTGAAGAA
>NZ_JAYJLD010000018.1 GCF_035282765.1 Ferviditalea candida
AGGCGAATCCTGATCGCCACACTGACGTCGGTGACGAAAACAAAAAACCACCGTCATTGGCGGTTCCGAATTCACTGTCAATTAAAGTGGCTGATGACAGCTGAGGAAATCGCAAGTGGCAAGGAACTTGAATATATCTCGAAATACCGTCTCTAAATTCTGGGATATGACGCCGAATGAGTACAAGAACTTTTTGGAGGGACTCGAGTCACGATCCAAGAAACTGGAAACGTTTGAAGCAGATATTGTCGGGTGGTTGCGGGAATACCCTGATCTATCTGCCGCCCAGGTCATGGACTGGTTAAAAGAGCACCACGGGAACCTGGAAGTCGCCGAAAGCACAGTCCGAAATTATGTGCGCGGGATACGCCTGGAATACGGGATTCCCAAAGCGGTACGCATTCGACATTGTCACCGCCGGGATATAATTGACCCATCGACGCCGGAATGAAAATGAACCACCTTTAGCGATTATCTCTTCTCAGAAAACAACGAAGTAAACTGAGAGGAGAACATCATGTGCTGAAAGGCGGGACTATTTTGAGATTACATGAAATGAAAGGAAATGGGAAGAAGATTCGAGAAATTGCCTGAGAAACTGGTCACTCACGAAATACGGTGAGAAAATACATACGAGATGGCCATATCCCTGAGGCAAAGGAGCGTGTAAAACGAGGATCAAAACTTGATCCATACAAGGAAACGATCGACTGCTGGATGAAGGATGTGAATAAGCACTTTGTTTCCGCAGGAAACAAAGTGCTTATTCACAGTCAAGCGATATTCTTGAAGGCTTCTTCTGCCTATGAGATGCTCCTAGCAGCGGAAGGGATATGACTCTCGTTAGAAGCCATTAACCCACCCAGTAGCGCAAAGAGCCAAAAAAGAAGACCCCGTAGGGTCTCCTTTTTTTTAAAGGTAATTAGTTTGCTACAGCTGTGCTTGCAGACATACCGTTAGCTGTTGTAGCAGTTAATTCAAAGCTTGTAACTCCAGCGGAAATTGTCAGATTACCATTATTATCAACCGTGACAGTACCACCTACAACATTCTTAACACTGAATACTACACCAAACAGGTTGTTGTTATCTTTAATACCATCATCTGTATATTTGATTCCATAGTTGTCATGCAACTCAAGATCCATCAATACGAATGCATCTGTAGTTGCTTTTGCTTGAGCAGCAGTTCTGGAATCATTATTAGCTACAAACGATGCTGCAACAGGAATATCTGTTTTAGTAGTTACAGGAACAGTACTTACAATTGTTTCACCTTTGTTATTCTTAAATGCAACGTTGAGAGTAGCTGTACCTGCTTTATTACCAACTACATATGCTTTATTGGTGGAAGGATCAACATTTACTTGAGCGACACCAACATTGGAGCTAGTAATGGATACTACCGAACCTGGCAATGCAACGGTGTTACCAGCAGCATCGATTGCAGTGACTTTAACTTCTTTAGCAAGTTCGTTAGAAGCAGTTGCTACTTGTTGTGTTGAAGCAAGAGCCTTATCATCAATTGCAGCATATACATTACCAACATCTGCGATCGAGTAAGTCAGCTTATCAGAAGAAGAGATCGCTTCAATCTTACGAGTGATCTTGGAGGATACTTCAGTCCAAGTTTGACCAGCGTCTTTAGTCTTTTCAATTACAGCTGTAATTTTAGCAAATCCAGTTGCTGTACCTGTAGCAGTTACAAATTGGTATTCCTGATTGAAGGTAGCATCAACATCACCACTGAAAGTAGTGACAGTCTGACCAGACTGAGCAACAAAAGGAGTATAGTTCAAATAGATTGAACCATCATACGTATCTTGAGTTACAGATACTCGGTATTGATCAATTCCAACATCTGTGGAAGTTGTAAAGTTACCAGCCGCATCAACGTTTCTAATGGTTTTGAGTTTTTTACCATATTGGTCTTTCAAAACCATTTCGAATTTACTTGATCCATCAGCAACAATTTTCTGAGCTGGTTCAGTAACGATTCCAATACTTTCAGGAATACGAACATCACTTACAGTATAAGTTCTGTTTGCAGTGCTGCTTGCATTCGGCTGTGCGATAACAGCAGTAACTGCAATAATTGACTTAGGAGTAGCCGGGATATTAGTTACTTTAATTTGACCTTTATGCGTTCCTGCAGTAACAATCACTGCATTTCCGGCACCAGTCGAAGAACTAACCGAAATTCGATCGGTATTTTGAGTCTTAACAATGTCGTCTGCACTTAATTGGTTACCATTAGCATCGTAAGCAACCAGCGGAATGTAAGCTTCAGTATCTCCAGCAGCAATTACATCATTCATATCACCAAGTTCAACCTTAGTAGCAACCTTACCAGCACCAATCTTAACCGAGCCAGTAGAAGTTCCTGCTTGATTATAGACAGTGAAATTATAAACGTCTGATTTATCAACATTGCTATTCAGAGAAAGCTTAACATCAGCCACGTCATCATTATTGCTGTCGCCAACTGCAACATTCAATGCTGGCAGATAAGCGTTGAAAATTACACGGATATTTGTGTCATCTGCAGGAGAGTAAGGAACAACATTGCCGTATTGATCATAATTTTTAACGTCGAATGTTGCATTTTCTCCAGTTCCAGAAATCGAATCGCCGTTGGAATATTTCACAGGGCCTAATTCCATTTTGGAGATGAACGGAGCCGTACCAAGTTTAAAGTTTTTCGAAACAGATGCACGAGTATCATTGTTATAGATATTTACAGGTATAATGCTGATACCTGGAGTATAATTAGGATCTGTAGTATTAAGGGTAAGCAGCAATTCACCACTATCTGACTTAGTCAGTTTGACAAAAGCATTGTTTGCATTTCCTGCATATACAGTATAGCTACCAGCAGATGCAGAAGCAGCTTCACCATATTGGTTGTAAGCTTTCAGTTTTACGATAACTTTAGCAGCTTGAGCAATAGTATCGTTAGCAGAAAGGAACTCGATCTTCGTTACTTTCTCATTTTCTGCTGTAAAATTAGCAGAAGCTGTACCAATTTGATCTGCTGCGATACCGCCCAAAGTAACGGTATAAGTTCCTTCAGATACTTTAACATCTGTCAGTGTCAATATTGCAGATTTCTTATCTTCTGCAAACGAAACAGTAGTAGCAACTGCGATCGAACCTTTTTTGAGGCTAAGTGTAGCTACAGAGCTGTCAACAGCTTTGTCAAAGTAAACAGCTACAGTGTGTACGCCAGTAGCTTCAGCTTTTGTTACAGAAACTTTAGCAGGAACTTGCTGTGCTTCATAAGCTACATAGCTGGAGCCAACCAGTTCTGCGCGAGAAGCGTTCTTCGTGTAATCAGAAGCAGACGGGATAAGACCTGCTTTGATTGCTGCGGCAACATATTTAACAGCCCAGCTGTCAACAGTGCCTTCTACTGTTGCTTGGTCATCAACTTTGATGCCCAGACCATCAACCAGGATTCTGGCCATTTCTTCAATCTTCACATTGTTTTTCGGACCGAAAGTGCCGTTTCCGTAGCCGCTGATCATACCCGCTTTAACAGCAGCTTCAACGTACTTGTTTGCCCAATGGGTTTGCGGAACATCTGTGAAAGATGCTGTGCTCGGAGCATTGGTTGTATCCAGATTGAACAATTTAGCGATAACGACTGCAAATTCAGCACGAGTCATTTCTTTATCCAAGCCGGAAGTACCGTCCGGATAGCCCGTGAAAATACCTTTCGCTTTCAAAGCGTCAAATTTCTCTTGGGCAGTCATCGTGCTATCTGCCGCGAATGCTACGGATGCAAACATGGAGAACACCATAGCGATCGCCAGAAGCAAAGATAAACTTTTCTTCATAACCTTTTTTTCTCCTCCTCGATTTTGTTTCGGTTGTTGAGAGTGATTTGTGGAAAAAAATAAGCTCGATTCCCTCATTAGCCGATTCACCCCCTTTCCAGAGTTGAGCAGCAATTACTTATAGAAATAAAGTCTGCGACAATGTCACAGAAACTAGTAAACTAAGTATTCTTGCAGGACAAAAAGACATAAATGCCACTCTAACATTATACAATGGCGTGCCTGCAACGTAAAGAGAGAAATTGTGAAAAATACCCAAGCAAATGGGGATTTATGCTTATTGTTTTTGCTGCTTGGGATACACATGATATTAAACGCAGGATTTCGGAAAAAGTTGCGCTTGCAGAAAAAAATTTGCGAGGCTTCTTTCGATATTTAAGTCATATAAATTGCTATATTCGACATGATGCTGTAAGTATATCTAATGTTTTACGAGTTTTAGTATACATGGAAGAGCCATTATCGTCATTGTTAAACATTTTCCATAATCAAGACCGCTGATTTTCGTCAGCAACATTGCTGAGAACGTCGCCTGTTCATTGATGATTGCGAGAAAGTTGGTATGGGTATTGAGCCGTAGAGTTTACGTGCTTGCTTTGAATTCGTGTTATAACCTCTTGCTAATTTCAATGTAACACGATTTCAAGAGAAGCCGGAGGCCAATACCCATACTTTAAAATTATTCAATCGAAAACTTTGCGGAAATAACTTTCTCGATGTAAGACCGCCGATTTGCGATCAGCGGTCTCGATTCCCTCCATTCTTATTTCGGGATTTTCTTCTGCTGCTTCAGCACGTTGATGGCTACCGAGGCGGCTTCCGCTCTGGTGAACGTGGTCAGCGGATCATATCGGTACGTCTTTTTGGTTTGGCCTTGGAGCAGGACGTTTTCCTTGCCGCTGATCAAACCGGCCTTCGTTATCGCTTCAACCGCCGGTTGAGCATAAATATCGATGGAATTCGCATCGGTAAACAGCTTCTGAAGATTCTGCAGAACCTTGGTGTCATTCGTATTCAATTTCAAATTGCCTGCTTTACTGATCATTACCGCCGCATCTTGACGAGTTATCGAGCTGTCGGGCATGAACCTTCCGCCGCCGAAACCGCGAACGATCCCAGCCCTTGCAGCCGTCTCGATATATTTGTAATCATACAATCCGTTGGCGAGCGGATTTACCCTCAGCACGTCGGTGAAGGTCGGTGAACCTTGATAATTCAACGGAAGGTCAAAAATCTTGACCAGCATGGTAACGAATTCTCCGCGGGAAATCGGATCGTTCGGCACAAATGATGTAGGAGGAGCTTTCGGCACCATCATTCCCTTGGCGTACAGCGTATCCAGCATGTTTCTGGCCCACGGATGAGCAGTTATATCATCGAAGCTTTGACTCATATACATGACTTGATAATAGCCGAACGTATCCAATGGAACGGTGATTGTATTGTTCTTGTAGTCCACCACACCCCCAAGGTTCTTCCATCTTGGTCTGACGACTCCGGTGCTGTCCTCGGATATTTCGAAGTGATAGACCGTTAAGTAACGCCAGGCGTCATTGCGGATATTCGGATCGTACTTCAGCGTAATCTGACCGCGATTCGTCGGAACGACAAGATCTTCGGCGGTTCTATTGTAGAAAGTTGAATTGTCATATGGAAGTCTGCCGCTGCCGTTATACGCTTTATCCAGATCGGTTTCATTCTTCGCTATCGTACCCGCATCGACCCAGATCAAGGGTCCCGCCTGCCTGAACCTGCCGGTGGGCTCGGTCAGTAAAAGCCTCGCATCAGAGCTGATCAGCGGGTTCGGGTTGCCGATTTGACCGTCGGATGCCGCCGGATGTTTATATTTATCCACTCGTCCGTCGTCTTTATTGGCGATGCCGAACAGAATTTGCCGGTCCGCGGTCAGGTACTGGTTGATTGCAGTGGGATCATTCCTCATAAAATTAGTGCCTTTGGGGAATGATACTTCTACAAGCCCGTCAAATACTTTGAGCTTGGACTTCATCGGTGTTTTATATGTCGCGCCTTCGATAGGCGTATTGGCATTAAAAATGACCACTTTTCCTTTAGTTGTAACCTTGCCGCTGGTCACCGTAAACTGAACGTTATTGGTGCCCGGCTTCAAATTTTGCACCTCATAGAAGTAGTGGGTCTTTTTCAGACCGCTGCTGTCGACAACTTCGCGTTTCGCAGCTTCTTGTTTGCCGAATTTCACGCTGTCCGCATTCTCTGCGGCCATTTCGATCTCCACAAAGTTGCTGTTGATGAAGGCCTGGTCTACCCCTTTGACGTTTTTGACTATTATAGGATAAATGATCTTATACGGCTCCGGTTCTCGGGTGACGGTTATCGTTTTGGTTACTGTAATCCCCGATGCATTCGTAACGGTAAATTCAAACACGGTATCTCCGGTTGGGTTCAGCGAAATGCTGTTGGTGGAGAACATCCCCTGCGGGCTGTTCACCGTTCTGAAATAACCCGGATTGCCGACTATCGGCTCCTGTGATGCAAAATTATTGTATCTGCGGTCGTATTTGACTACCGGATTCCCCTGATCGTCGACCAAATGTGCGGTGAGCTTGATTTCCGTGGCATTGGCGAACTGTCCGGAGAAGGATACGGTATCTTCCGTCGTTACATAGGAATCAGGAACATTCGCGGGAACATATTTGATGACGTCTGTCGTTTCAACCGGTTTCACCGATAAAATTTGCGGAACCGCCTGCCGGAAGACAAAAATTTCATAAGTCGAAGTCGATACGAGCTGTCCGTTGCGGTAAAGCATGAATTTGACAGTATTCTTGCCGTCCTTGGTGTCGAAGTCAATCACTCCGGAGGAGCGCGCAACTCCTAACTGCAGATTGAATATCCCGTCGGTAAGCGGCGAAGTGAAATCGGAATTCAACAGTGTCGTTTTGTTGTCATTGATATAGACTTCCACTTTTTCAAATTCTGACGTCGGTACGTTCACCAGTCGGCCGGAAATACATTTGCCTTTAATGGCTCCGCCAACGCTGCAGGTAATTTCGCTTACCGGATCCTTGACGACCATTCCATTATACAGATTGTTGATAATCACATAAGGTGTGCTCGTGATGGAAATGCTGTATGTCTTTTTACCGGAAGGATTCTCCCCCGACCGGGCTACAACCGTCGATGAATCGCTGCTCGGTATGAAGGTTATTGTTGTATCCGCGTTCTGCAATCCGTCCAACGTCAATTTGAAGCGATGATATTTGGGAACTCCCCCGACCGTGATGGTGTCAGGAGTCGTTAAAGTTTTGTAAGGAACAGTATTGCTATCATAATTCCCCAAATAAGCATTGACTTTCAAAGTATTGGTATCTGCATAAACATAGAAATCCGAAGGCTGCTCATTGATTTCATTGGATCCCGCTTCATTCAGCATTACCCCTGGATCAAGCGGGTCCGACGCATTGGTGATTCTGCTGAAGTGATCGATATAAGGAAGATTCGGATCCACGTAATTAAAGGCAAAAGTTGTCGGCGGATTGTTGTCCGTACTGAAGTTGTAGAAACGGTATTCCACCAATTGATACTTGTCTGTCGGTATCGTCAAATTAGCGCTGAAATCATAAACTTTGTAACGGTTCGTTAAGGATAATGCCGCATTCTCCTGCAAGGATGCGGGTGGTGAGGTTACCGTATAGTTCAATGCCGATCCCACTACCGCTCCGCCATACATCAATTCCACTTTATACGATCCTTCCGGAAGTGACGGAAGATCGAACGTAGCGGTGGAACCCGCCAGGATCTTCTTGACCGGCATCTGCTGCACGGGAACGCTGGTGTTGGAAACCGATGTAAACTGCAGCTTCAAGGAAGAGGCTGGAGTTACCCCTGCGATATATCTCCCCAAATTCGTGCCGGTAACCGTGATTTCCGTCGGTGTAGACGCCGATACGGATTTCACTGTTGGGTTAATACCGGTCATCAACGGGTCAATTACCGAAATCGGAAACTGCCCCAGCACATCAATCGTCGAATTCGGGTTGTTAATCGATGAGATTCTGAGCAGATAATCCCCAGTAGTCAGGGAGCTCGGCAGAGCGATCTGAGCTGTCTTTTGATCCGAGCTTACGGAAAGCACATTGGCATTCGGAAGCGGATTTCCATTCAGATCCATAATTTCAACCAACAGTTTTCCGGAAACAAACGCGCCTCCTGTCATGGTGATAGGTGTGCTTGTCTGTACTTCCGTCCGCGTCATCTGCAGCGGTGAAATATCGGTCACAAAGTCTCCGCCGTAATCAGCGCCTACCACCTTGTGATCGGAAGACACGGCGTTAGCGAACGACAGATTGGTGGCTCCCACATTAAAGGACAAATTATAGATCGCTCCGTCGGTAAGCGCCGATTGGTCACTCAGCTTGAAAATCACTTTATCGTTTAATGCATCGAACGGAATCAAATTAACCGTGTCCGCCGGATTTACGGCATTGATCAGTTGGGCGGAAGTAATATTGCCCACATCCGTGCCGAGATTCGTGCCTTTCACAACGAAATAGGTCGGAACGGATGTCACTCCAGACACCCCAGTCAAATCGCTAACTGCCAATGGGCTTGTATAAGGTGTTACCGTCGGTGTCGGAGCCGCTCCGGGATCTATTTCAAAATATCTTTCCGATAATAGAACGCCGTCATAATAAATTTTCAGCTTATATTGTCCTTGAGCAAGGCCCGCAGGCATAGTGAACGGAACCGAAGAAACGTTGGTTCCCGATCCGTAAGCTGTGCCAAATACATTCTGGCCGGTAAGATTGGCCACATCCACCCGCACTTTCGTGCCATCCGCAACTGCACTGCTAAACTGCACAGCAACGGAATTAGCCGGATCGGTAGGATTATATCCCTGCTTCAGCTTGTTGTTTGCGCCGGATTTGAAGTTGCTCTCCGTCGCCGCTGCGTCTACGACAGGAAGCGTCGTACCCGGATCGATGACTTGTATCGTAAATTCATTGAGTATTGTCGTTCCATTCTTGACCGTAAACTTATACGGCGCATTCGCGGCAGTGAGGGCGCCAGCCGGCAGCTCATACAGCTGCACCGTTTGGTCGGTACTCGTATGCGGGGCGCTAAGGTCGGGGCCGACATTCCCGGCCTTATCTGCATACGTGAGCGAGATAGAGTCGTTCAACGCAGTTCCCTGCACAGCAACCAGCGTATCGCTGTAGCCCTGATTGATGGTCAGCGGATAAAAATTATTCGCCCTCACGGCGGGCTTCGCCCCGG
Organism: Ferviditalea candida; assembly: GCF_035282765.1. Classification (GTDB taxonomy): domain Bacteria; phylum Bacillota; class Bacilli; order Paenibacillales; family KCTC-25726; genus Ferviditalea; species Ferviditalea candida. The sequence goes on from NZ_JAYJLD010000018.1 coordinate 9,095, forward strand.
ATAAATCGTACGGGCCGTATTTTTGCCCTGCAATGGTAACATCCACATAACGATACTGCGGGTCGCCCACAGCATTCAGATCGACCTTGACTTTCGATTTGATCGTTACGTTCGGTTTGGTGACAGTGGGTGTCGTGATCAGTTTCTGATCGCCTGAGACCGTGCCGTCATTAATCGTCGCATCAAATGCAAAAGGCTTACCGTTATCGTAAATCAAATTTTTCTGGATTTGGTAATTCTTGTTGTTGTTTTCCGCCACAAAAGTAATCTGATTATCGCCCGGTTTCAGCTTGAAATTCGCCGTGGAATTCGTCTTGTTGATATCGTCCGCGATAAAGAAAAAATCGCCGTTGCTGAAATACGCCGTTTTCGCTGTCGAGTCCCCGAGCAAATAAGCGTTGACTTGGGTCGCGTTCGGCGCTTTTCCTGAAATGCTTAGTGTCGTGGACTGCGCGGGATCGCTCGGATAAAATTGATTGTCGTTGAACGCCACCCCATTGATTCTGAGATCCGTAATGTTCGTTGTGGAAGTGTAATAAGCCCAGCCCGGAGCGGACTCCACCACGCTGGAGTCACCCAGTTTGATGACAACCTTGTTCAGTCCGTCCGTCAAATAAACATTATTGAATGTGATCGAGAAATCGCCGGGTTGGTGAACGGCTTTATTGTTCTTCTCAACCACCGTCGTATTCGTGGTTACATTCGTTACTTCATAATAAATGGAAGAAACCTGAGCATCGCTGATCCCTTCGATATTCGCCGTCACGGATATCGGATTGTTGGTGTACCTCACGATATTGTTGTCCTCAGAGGCGGCCGGCTTGCCGTTCACGATAGAGTTGGCGATATACAAGCTTGTTATCGTAATGCGGGATCCTGCCGCAAAAACGGACATTGGAGGCAGCATGGTGAGCAGTATGAATCCGATTAACAATAAGCTTGTCCATTTGCGATAAGTGCGTTTCAAAATAATTTCCTCCTTGCATGATATAGGTGCTTCCATAACAGACCCATAAATATCTTATCGGAATTTGGATGCCAAATTTTTAGACTCGCCCGACAAAACCGCGGAATATTAAATTAACTTTTCTATCCTGACTAAAGGGTTTTTGATATACTGAATTTAACTGAAATTGTAAGGCAACGAACTTTAAGCGGAAGTGAATTTTCAAGATAGGAGATTGGGTACATGGATAAACTCGACTTGATCCTTCAGAAGCTGGTGGCCCTTGAAGAAGGCCAAAAAGAATGGAGCCTGATCAGCCGTGCCATCCAGAACCGTCAAGATGAAACTGATGCCAAGCTCGAAGCCATGGCCATGGATGTACATCAGCTGCACGGCAAGCTGGAGGCGCAAAACGAAAAACTCAATGCAATAGCCGACGAACTGCACACATTTCGCAGGGAAACGAAAAGCAACTTCCGCCAGCTGGAAGGTCACATGCGATTGTTCGACAATGACCTGGACGAAGCGTTGGAACGCATCAACCAATTGGAATCCCGCACATAGATGGGACGAATTCGACGGACCGACCGGGATAACCGGTTGACTGAATGGACCGTTCCTTCCCATTTCGCGGTACCAGCGGGTGATGAGATGGCACGCTAACATTGCGCACTCGAAACAGGGGCTGCCGTTATAAGGCATCCTCTGTTCTAATTTTTCTTGCATTCAAAAATTTCCTCATTTTCCCTTCCGAATATTCGCCAAATCCCACGAAAAAACGACATGAATATGATAGGATAATAGTAAAGCTATTACTATCTGAGGAGATTTTGAATCTATGAAAAACATGGAGTACGAAATCTACGAAATCACTGAAATCAGCCAGAATTTGACTCGCTCCCGTTCCGAAACACAGAAGAATCAAGAAACATCCGGCGGAAAATGGATCGTATGGACAGCGGTTGCCGTCATTTGGGCAGGCTTGCTTTTTGGCACCTTCAGTTTGGCGCAGCATTATATCCACGGCATTCAGACGCAGCTTATTGTAATCCAACAAAACAATCAGAAGAATGTCGCCGATCTGAACAAAACGATCTCCGGACTTCAGATCCAGCTCAATCAGAACAAACAGGACGCCGAGCTTTTACAAAAGCGGTTCCAGGATGTGGAAAGCCAGCTTGAAGCCGTGAAGCAAGAAATGGCTCTGGCCGGCAGCAGCCTGAGCTCATCCGACGATACCAAAAAAGCGTTAAGTCAACGCATAACCGACCTCAGCAAGGAACTGGCGACTCTGCAAGCCTCGATCAAAAAACTGGAGGAGGCCGCCCGTGTTTATTAAAATGCAGTCGGCAGCGCTTGTTTTTTTCAGTATGTTGCTTGCCTACTCGGCCGTTTTTTATTACCATGCGGATGACCTGACCGTACAAGCGGCACAAAGCTCGCTATCTTTCGCCCCGCAGACCGAGCGGCTTCAAGAACTGCAGAAGCAGGCCTCCGCGATCGGACAAACGTTCAGGGATATCAACATCACGGCAGATACCGCAGTGAACCATCTAACGAGTACACAGACCTCGTTGTCGCGCATGATCCAATTCTCTGAAACAGAAAGAGCGAAAGATGCCCGGCAAAAACAAGCCATAGACGCATTGGTCGCACTCAGCGCACAGCATACGAAAGATACGAAGGATGTCTTGGATTCGGTGCTCTCCACCATTTTGGGCGATCCGATCGGACAAACGTTTGGCGACCGAGCCACGATCAAAGTATTTTCTTTAAAAGAAGCGGGCTACCGCGGCTATATGGCCAAAGTCAAGCTTCACGATCCGACGGCTGTCAAACTGGTGCTTTCCCACGACAAAGTCGGGGACAAGGGGGAAACCACCAGCCAAGCCGCCAAAAGAACAGGCGCAACTCTGGCGATTAACGGCGGGGGCTTTGCCACGCAGGGCGGATTGCTGTATCCGATGGGAATCACGGTCGTGGATGGGCAAATCAGAACCTATTCCAGAATCGATTTAAGCTTTATCGGGTTCAACGACAAAGGCAGGCTTGTCGGCGGAGCGGTAACGTCCAAGGAGCAAGTCAAGCAGCTGCGCGTGCAGCAGGGCGCCACGTTCGTGCCGACGCTGCTGCAGGACGGAAAAAAATTGACGATCCCGAAAAAGTATAGAAATCAAAAACAACCGCGCACCTTGATCGGACATTTTTCCAATGGGGATATTCTGATGATCGTCATTGACGGAAGGGAGTACGGTTACAGCACCGGCATTACCTTGGAGGATGCGCAGGACAAGCTGCTCGAATTCAATGTGCGCGACGCGTACAACCTTGACGGCGGCGGCTCCAGCACCTTTTACTACAACGGCAAGGTGCTGAACAAACCGTCCGACGGCAGGGAAAGACCGCTCGCTTCGAGCTTTGTGATCTTTAAATAGGTCACTCGATAACGTTCGTCTGTGCCCGCATCAGTCGCGCATTATCCCTGACGCGAGTGTGCTTTCAGTCCGCCGAAAGCCAGCGCTTTCCGACGTACGCGCTGATTTGGGCTGCTCCTTGGGGATTCACGTGGTTCGTATCGCGAAAATCCGCGAGCGTTAACCTGCCCTGGGGAATCACGGTGTACGTAGCGCCGTACCGGTCGGCAATCGACTGGATTTTCTGCATATACCTTCGCTGTTCTGCGGCATACTTCGTCTGGATGACCTCTTCAAAATACGACGAGCGCGGCAATTGGATCATCACCACTTCAATGCCGCGCTGCCGCATATCCCGGATCATCCCTTCAAAAGCCTGTGTCCGTACGCCTTCCACCCGGTAGCCTTTAAACCACCTGTCGGCTACTTCCTCCGCATGCTGCCTGGTTTTATCCGAACCGGGCGACCAAGTTACCGGAGGCAGTCCTCCCTGATGCAGGGGAACTTCTTTGCGTAATTGGTCGTTCCTGTATTTGTCGATCATCATCTGCCACACCGTGCGCATATCATAAGATTTCAGCGCCCAACCGAGCAGAAGCTCACCGTAATTTTTTCCGTTCATCACCGCCAGACGGTCTCGGAGCCCCGCAAAAAATTTGAATTTAATATCGCTCGCGGCATCCTCATTATTCAATTGAAACTCGTTGACCTCAACAATCGCACGCTTCAAACGAGGCAGCCGGTCCTTGTAAAGCTCATACATTTGGGCAATATCGTAAGCCGATCCGCCGCTTAGACTGAAATTGAACAGCGTATCGGGACGGATATGCGCCGCGTCAGCCAACAAGTTCGGCCGCAGGGCGTCCATACCCTCCGAATCGCCGAATACCGCAGCTTCAATCCCGGATGCGTCCGCATGGGCGAATGAGTTGTCAATCTCGGCAATCTGGCCGATAAAACCGGGTGAATATCCGTAAACGTCAAGATTCCGAAACACGAACACCTCGGATAATACCAGGAAGGTCAGGAAAAACACCAACCCCCACCCTAAATAGCGCCTTTGCCTTCCAGAACCGAACCTCTGCCCTGCAGACCCGGAACTTTGCTTGTTCGAATTGGAAATAGTTGAAATCATATGTTTCACCTTTCATGAAATAAATAACTTGCAGCCCGATATTGTGTTGAACTTAACGGTTTCATTATACCCGGGCAGGACAGAAAATCCCAATCGTCTCGATTGGGATTACCGATATCGTATCCGGTTTATTTCAGACGCGTTCTGGAAGCAGATTGAGGTGTCTTCGGCCAGAACAGTTTTTGGAAAAAGCTGATTACTGGTTTTTTGCCTTTGCTGAAAATGCCGATCGCTTCGCCTCCCATTTCTAAAACCAGCAGTACTATGGCCGTCAGCACAACGGTCATCCACTGGCTGGTTTGCGACAGAACCACGGCTACCGTACCGAAAACGATGGAAATCGCATAGATGATCAGCACCGTTGTGCGGTGGCTGAACCCAAGGTGCAGCAGACAGTGATGCAGATGCCCTTTATCGGCTTCGAAAATCGGTCTTTTGTTCACCCAGCGGCGGATGATGGCAAAGAACGTGTCCGACAACGGGACTCCGATGATAAACAGCGGAACGATAAACGAGACGAACGTTGCCTGCTTGAAACCGAGAATCGACAGTGTCGCAATGCTGAATCCGAGAAACAGCGCTCCGGAATCGCCCATGAAAATTTTCGCGGGATAAAAATTGAAGAAAAGAAATCCGATGATGCTTCCCAATAATATGGCGCTCAGCAGCATAACCGTGCCGTTGTTCATGATGAAGGCCAACGTCAGGATCGTCCCGGTGGAGATCGCCGAAACCCCGGCCGCCAACCCGTCCAATCCGTCAATCAAATTGATTGCGTTGGTTACTCCAACAATCCAGAAAATCGTCAGCGGTATGCTCAGCCAGTCCAGAGACACCGACGAATCGCCGAACGGAATGTTCACCAGATCCACTTTCAAACCGAAGGCGACGACCACGCAGGCCGCCAGCACAATACCCAGAAGCTTGAGCTTCGGCGACAGCTCGAATCGGTCATCCAACGCGCCGGTCAGCATGATAATCGCGCCGCCGATCAACAGACCCCAAACCGCCTCAACTTTAATCGAATCGATCGCCGGAATGACGATCAAAACGCCTCCGACAAATGCGGCAAATATAGCCAGACCCCCCAAACGAGGCATGATCCGGGTATGCACTTTTCTGGCATTGGGCTTGTCAACGGCTCCGACCCACCCCGCAAATTGCTTCACGAACGGCGTCATCACGAGCGAAAGCAAGAGTGCTGCGGCAAATCCCAATACGTACAACAAAATCATGGTTGATTCTCCACCCCTTTTTTCTCTACGGAGTCAAATTATACGCTGATCATTGCATAAATACTACATTCAATTTAGATAATATTCGTTTAAATTTTACGATTTTCAGGCTGTTTTCAAAATAATTTTCATCGTTATTGCACTTTCTCTAGATCCCTGACCACCCTAACTACGAATTTCGGCAGCTCCAGCATGCGCCGATACCGCCAAGGCTCCTGAAGCAGCCGATAGAACCACTCCATCCGAACCCTCTGAATCCAAACCGGCGCCCTCTTCAATTTGCCCGAAATCACATCAAAGCTTCCTCCCACTCCCATCATCAACGGAACGTCCAGCCGTTCCTTGTAACGGTCGATCCACGGCTCCTGCTTATCCGCCGATCTGCCTACAAACAAAAGATCGGGCTGAGCAGCATTGATCTGATTGATCACTTCGTCATCTTGTTCCGCACCGAAATAACCGTCTCTCCAGCCTTCGATCCGCAGCGCAGTGTAACGCTTATGCAAATTTTCATAGGAAGCGGATATGATATCCGGGGACGCGCCGAGCAGGAACACTTTCCAGCCCCGCTCTTCTCCAACTGTAAGCAAACGGTGCATCAGATCAAATCCGGAAACACGTTCCGCAACCGGATCGCCGATATGCGATGCCGCCCAAACGACGCCGGCGCCGTCCGGTACGATCAGTTCGGCCCGTTTCATCATTGCCAAGTATTTAGGATCATTGAGCCCCGCCATGACCATGATCGGATTAGCGGTGATCACCTGATGTTTTCTGCGCTCTTCGACCGCTTTCGTCAAATAACGCACGGTATCTTCCATTCCCCATTTGCAGACCGGAATGCCGAACAGGGACACTGTCGGAATCATCATCGATTTCCCACCCTTTTATTACGTAAATAATCGATTATTTGTTGCGCCGGAAGACGCGATTGCGTTCTGAAATTTTCAATTATCTCCTTCTTCTGATGCTTCCATTGTTCGGAATTATCCAGCAAATGCAATGCTGCGGCCGCAATCCGCCCGGGTTCAGGCCTGTCCGTCCGGGATGCGGGTTCCATCCCGAGGCGGCGCAGAAAGTGATCGATCTTCGGATCATAGGATATGCCGACCATCGGCACCAACTGAGAGGCCGCATAAATCAGCGAATGCAGCCGCATGCCGATAAGCAAATCGCAGTCGGCCGTCTGGCGAACCATCTCCAACGGAGTCTCCGCGCCTTGAACCAGCGTCGCTCGCCCTTTGAGCCCATCGCCCAAAAAATCGATCACCGCCTGCGATGCCTGAATGTCCTCAGGTTGATGGAACGGCAAAAAACGAAGCCGGGCGTCTGTCGCCGATACAATCTGCCTGAGCGCCTCCGCAATGCCCTTAAGGTCGGTATGGTCCGGATCCCAGAAACGAACGGAAACGCCAATGACCGGCTCACCGCTCCCGGCGGCCCGATCAGCGTTCATGCGGGCAAAGCTCATCACGGGATCGGGCACCACTTCGATCTTCGCCCGATCGAGTCCCATATGTTCAAGCAAGGATGCCGATTCCTGGTCCCTGACGGAAAGATACCTGCATCTGCTATATATCCTTCGAATCCAAGGGTGAAAAATCGGTCGGTTGACGGGGCCGATTCCCTGAGAATAAATGAAAACGGGCTTCCCGAACCCTTGCGCCAACCGGATGATGCCCAAATAATAGGGAATCGTCTTCCATCCCGTAACATCCTGAAGCAGGCTGCCGCCTCCGCTGATTAACCCCTCGCTGCCGCGAATGGCGGAAATGACATCCTGCAGCTTCATCCGATGTACGGATTCAACACCATATATGCGGCTCGTCCACTCCGGATCGGCAGACAGAACGACCGGCTCCAGCTTGATTCCCGCTTGTTCGCTTTCCTCTTGAAGGGACGTCAAGATCGACTGGAGCACGGCCTCATCGCCGCTGTTGCCGAAGCCGTAATAACCGGATATTACTATTCTTTGAATATCGGTGACCATTTGTTCCACAACCTTATTCCCAAATGCCAAACGGCGATATACAGCAAGCTGACCAAAATGCCGAAAAACATACCGTAACCGATACGAATCAGCGTTATGATCAACGGGGTATGAATGTGTGCGGACGTATCAATGATCGACAGCTGTCCGATCACTCCGATGACAAACAAGTAAGCCGCATGGCGGTACTTTTGATAGGCCAGGTAAGCTCCGAGAATGAATATCGGATGCGCCAGCAAAAACTCCTTTGTTCTTGGCCGCACGCCCATTGCGTTCTCCAACGCGCCCCGAAAACTTCTTTCCACATCTGACGCGTTCCCGGTGTTGCCGGTGCGAGACAAATAATACAGAAGGACGACACCTGCAATACCAGCCGCAACTACCCACAAAAGGTTGATATTCGTCAGCAGCAATTTGCGGATGCTGCGAACGGTTTCCGGGAATGAGGATTTCTCCGCGAAAAACAGCACGTAAACACCGGCCAGAAAAATCGGGAGCAAATGCAGCAGACTGACTCCGCGGTACAATTCCAGCTGCAGGCTGTACGTGATATTGTTGAGCAGGCCGACGGTATACGCGACGCCAATCAAGGAGATGAAGCTGGCCTTGATAAAGAGCAAGATCGACCTGCCTATAGTGCGGCTTCCCCCGGGCAGCGCTCCCGTCTGCCGGCGAAGACTTTGTACGGCCATAACCACCGCGAGTGTGGAGGCAAAGATACCCGTCCCGAGCGCCAACGCCTGAACCAGCAGCGAAGGCGACAGCTTATACAGACCGGCGGAGCCGACAAGGCCGATAAGGAAGACCCCCAATAGCAAGTCTGGGGCAAATGCGGAAATCCCCAAGGCAATCAACCCGACTCCCCCGATGACGGTCACAAGCTTCAACAGCTTGAACCACGCGGGACGGGCCACATGAAACGGCTCGGCAGGTCCAAGGCTATAGCCGGCCGCTTGCAACCGCTGTACGGCTCCGTCGGGTCCATGAAGACTTTTATACAAGTTATGCAGGGTATTGGTCATCACCGCCTTTTCCGCTACTTTATGGACAGATGCGTTCAGATAAATCATCCTGATGTTGCGATCCTTGACTGCAAGCACAAAGCGGTCTGACAGTGTTTGCGGATCGAGATCGGACTGATTTTCCAACAAGGAATGCAGTCGAACGGCGCGATAATGAGTCAAATACGCCAATTTCTCAATCCCCTGCTGCGGTACTTTCAAGCTCAACGGCTCAATCACGACCACATTCATGCCTAAATCATTCATCACTTCGGCCATCGCGGTCAAAGTATGCCTCTTCTGATCATCCGCAAACCCCGTTACTTGATCACCGGCAAACAGAATGCTCCTGACCCCGTATTGTTTCAGCTGGACAAGCAGGGTTTCCAACCGGTCCGCATCGAACGGACGGTTATCCGACAGTCTGAAGACAATTTGAAATCCTGAATCCTTCAGCATCTGCAGGGTATACGGATCTGGATCAAGCGGCTTCATCGCCGCCTCCTCAAGCGGCATCGGAATCACTAAGCCTTGCTGACCATGCAAAGACCAGCTGCGGACTTCCGCTCCATACATGGCAAACCCCGACACAATGACCGGTTTGAGCATACGGGCGGCCGCCTCGTCCGCAAATACAACGTACGTATCATTAGCATTCGGATCCGGAACGGCTCCATTCAGCAGCGCCGCTTCCTTGGAAGAGAGAACATTCAATCTTCCGCCCAAGGACAGCTCATCCAATGTGGATTCATAGACCGACATGGAGGTGATGCCGGCCGCTTTCATCAAATCCAGCTGCTCCTTCATATACGATAACGGATTTGCCTGGGTTCTGGAAATTTTTAATAGATCGCTGTAATCGAAAACGATTTCCACCGTATTCGAGGAGCCTTCCATTTGAATCCGCGAGTAAGCGGACGGGAGGGAGGCCAATATTCCAATCACGACAAGCCACCATAAAAATTTGGACGCAGTACGGTTCCACTTTCCATAGATGTGCAGCAAATTGTCCAACTCCTAATCGATCCGAGTTAATATTGCTTCCGATATTTGCTTTAATGCCTGATCCGCTTCTTTGTTTGATGTTTTGCGGACAGCCAGGTAAATTTTGATTTTCGGTTCCGTTCCGGAAGGCCGCAGACAGAACCAAGAGCCGTCCTCCAGCACGAACTTCATGACGTTTTCCCGGCGTAGACCTTCAATGCCTTCCAAATAATCGAGCGCCCGGACTACTCTCGTACCGTCGACGTCATGAGGGGGGCGGCTTCTCCAGTCCTCCATGATCGAATGAATTTTATCCACGCCGTCCTTTCCTTTGAAAGTGCGCGAAATCAAAGCTTCTTTGAAATATCCGTAATCCCGGTACAGTTCCTGAAGAACGTCATACAGCGACTTTCCCTGGCCTTTGTAGTAGGCGGCCGCCTCGCAGATCAGCGCGGATGCCAGCACCGCATCTTTGTCTCTGGCATAATTGCCGGCCAGGTAACCGTAGCTTTCCTCATACCCGAACAGGAAGCGGAAACTGCCGTCTCTTTCGAACCGCGTCATCAGCTCCCCGATATACTTGAACCCCGTCAGCGTATTCAGGGTTTGCACCCCGTAACGGTCGGCGATTGCCGCGCCCATTTCACTGGTGACAATCGTCTTGACCACCGCACCGTTATCCGGAAGCGCCCCCGTTTCCTTCAGCGAACTGAGCAGATAATGAATCATCAACGCACCGGATTGATTTCCGGTGAGCACTTCAAACTTTCCGTCCGGGCCGCGTACGACCGCACCCATGCGGTCACAATCGGGATCTGTTCCGATAATCAGGTCGGCCCCCTCTTTCTCCGCCATGCGGATTGCCATCGCAAAAGCGTCTTTTTCTTCCGGATTGGGCGACGCTACCGTCGAGAAGCCCGGATCGGGATGCTCCTGTTCGCTTACCACGGAAACCTGCGTGAAGCCGAGCGCATCAAGCGCATCGCGAACCGGCCGATTGCCCGATCCGTGCAGCGGCGTATAGATAATTTTCAATTGCGGCGCGAGGCTTTTCATTTGTTCGGAACGGGGACTGACGGAGGCAACGGCCCGGATATATTCCTGATCCCGATTGCTTCCCAGCCATACCAACAGCTTTTTTTGTTCCGCTTCCGTTTGTTCCAGCTTATGGACTTGCCCAAATGAGGAGATTTCCCGGATCCGTGCAGTGACTTTCTCCGCTAGCTCCGGCACCAGCTGGCATCCGGTACCATCGTATACTTTGTAACCGTTGTATTCGGGGGGATTGTGGCTTGCAGTAATCACGACGCCGGCGGAAGCCTGCAGGCGGCGGACAAAAAAGGAAAGCTCGGGCGTAGGACGCAGTGATTCAAAAACATAAGCTTTAATTCCATTACCGGCACAAACCAATGCCGCTTCAAGCGCAAATTCAGGGGACTGGTTTCTGGAATCATAGGCAATCACAACGGATGGAGCCGGATCCTGCCCATCCTTCTTCAGATAATCCGCCAGCCCTTGGGTCGTCCGGGCAACGGAATAGCGGTTCATCCGGTTCGTACCCGCACCGATAACTCCTCTCAAGCCTCCGGTGCCGAATTCGAGATCTTTGTAAAAACGCTCTTCAATCTCATTCGGCTGATCGGCAATGCCCCTCAATTCGTTCTTGGTCTCCTCATCAACGGCGCTGTCGTTCAGCCAAGTCTGATAAGTTTTCAAGGCATGATTCATTACGGAACGCTCCTTACCTTTCTTTATAGGGCTTTTGTTTGTGCCAACTCTATTATATACTTAACCGGATTCGCCTTGAGAACCTTAAATCGCACGGATTATGAGCTGCGGTCGGTCAGCGCGAACATTAATTCCCCCTCGGCAACGATGCGTTCCCCAACTTTGGCCGTTGCTTTTCCTTTACCAACCAGCCCTTTTAAGCGCGTAATCTCAACCTCCAGAATCAAGGTATCCCCCGGAAACACCTGTCCTCGGAAGCGAAACTCGTCGATCCCGGCGAAAAGTCCGATTTTACCGCGATTGGCTTCAACTTGCAGCATAGCCACGGCGCCTACCTGCGCCAAAGCTTCCACAATCAGCACGCCGGGCATTACGGGGTAACCGGGGAAATGACCGGTGAAAAAGGGTTCGTTGACGGTGACATTTTTAAGTCCGACAGCACGTTTGCCTTCCTCAACCTCAAGAATACGGTCTACAAGCAGAAAGGGATATCGGTGGGGAATGATCTTCTGAATTTCATTGACATCCATCATAATAAATTACTCCTTCCAATATTGAGAATCGGTGTAAATGCATAAAAAAACAAATTCAAACCACACTAACAAATGTCCCTTCAAATCTGCAGAAATGAAGGTTGAAATAAGGAGCATATGAAAAGGGCCTTAACCCCTTAAATATGCTCTTTCCCCTTTATTGCGAACTTTTCCGGATCATCGGGATTCATCGCTTTGAACTGAAAGATATAAATCACTGTGGTAACGGATGAGAAAAAAATGACAAACCACAAATAAGCGATGCCATAATTGGCCTGGAACACGATCAACAGAATGGCAATGTAATAAAGCACCGTTGTAAGTTTGCCCATAAGATTGGCTGGAACGGTTTTTTTGCCGCGAAAGTGGAAGTAAGCGGAACCCGAGATCATTCCCAACTCGCGAATGAACATCATCCCCGCAGCCTGCCAAGGAATCATTCCTGAAATGAGGAGAGACAAAACGGCCGCAATCATCATCGATTTATCCGCCAATGGATCAAGCATCGCCCCGATCTGCGTTGCCATTCCCCGCGATCTTGCAATATAGCCGTCGAGAATATCCGTCAATCCCGCAACGAGTAAAACCAAGAACGCAAGCTTCACGTATCCGGAGAAAAAAACGAGGATATATACGGGAATCAACGCAAATCGCAGCAGCGTCAGCAAATTGGGCACATTCAAGCTTGTCCCCTCCTTGAAAATCCTTTGGAAGATTCCTAATCATTATACCTTTTCAGAAAAAAAATGAAAACTCCTCCGAAAGTGGAAGGAGTTTATACCATTGAGTGAATTACGGCGCAAAAACCAAATCATATAAGTGCTTCCAAGTAGAATACCTCAATATTTCACCGGCATTCTGTCCGCCCAGGTACGAATACCCGATAATCAGCCCCACCAACAACGCTGCAACGGAAAGTAACGGAACCGCTGCATATTTGCCGCCGACCGAAGCGATTTGCATCCATTTCGGAAGGGTCTTGCGATTCTGGGGAGCCGCTTTCTCTCCGCTCGGTTTATTCACTTTTTTCGGATCGTTCGGATCGTTTGTCTTTCCCATGCTTGCTGTCCTCACTTTAAGATATTATCCCCGCAAATTGTTCGCGAGATTCATCATCATTTCCCCGGATTGCAGCGCTCTGGAATTTAATTGGAACGCCCTTTGGACATTGATTAATTCCGTCATCTCTTTCGTGAGATCCACATTGGAATCTTCCAAGAACCCCTGACGGATAACAATGGAGGGGCGCTGATTGGGATCGGCCGCCATATCGATTACCTGCAGAATGTCGTTTCCATTCACATTGCGGAGATTGTCGGGAAGCGCAAACAGATGATCTCCGATTTCCTGCAGCACTTGCGGGCGCAGCACGCGAACCAGCTTGAGTTGTCCGACCTCGACTCGCTGACCTAGCGGATCGCCTTCTTTGACGGCCGTAATCCGGCCGTCCGGATTGATGATAACCCGGTGCTGATTCGGGATAACGATCGGTTGATTATTTTTGCCTATTACCAGTTTTCCGTCGGCCGTCGTCAAATATGAATTTCCCGCATCCCCGGGAATCATTGAAAGATGGAACGATCCGTTGCGTGTCCATGCCGCACGAAGCACCCGGTTTCCGTTATTGTCGGTTTGCTCGCTGCCGATTTCGAAGAAAGCGTCTCCTTCAATGGCCACATCCAGTTGATTCCCGGTGGAGCGGAACGTCCCCTGCCCCATATCGATCTGGACGTCGCCCGCCCGGGATCCCCATCCCTGAACCATTCCGAGCGGCGTCATCCTGCCCGGTTGACGGAACGTTTCGGGCTGCCGCATTCGGGTTGTCAGGATATCCTCAAAAGAGACATCTTTTCTTTTATATCCGTCCGTATTTGCATTTGCCATATTGTTGGCAATCACATCAAGCTTTTTGATCAGTCCGTTCATAGCCGTCAAAGTGCTGATCATCGATGGATTCATGGCTCCAACCTCCTTTTCGGAACAGCGGCATTATACTCTGCCCACTTCGTTGACCGCCTTGTCCAAACTGCGGTCATAGTATTGAATCACTTTCTGATTGGCTTCATAGGCCCTTAACGCGGCCATCATTTCCGCCATGGATTGGGTCGGATCGACATTGGACCGTTCGATATAGCCCTGACGGACGGTCACCTGATCCTGGGGAGTTACAGGTCTTGCCGTATTGGGGTCGCTCAACAGAAAGCTTCCGTTTCCTTCAGCCAATAGAAGATTTGGGTTTTCAATGCGCGAAAGCAGCAGACTCAGGGGCTGCCCATTCGCATCCGCAATCGGGCGGTTGGTCAGACCGTCGATCAATTGTCCCTCCGAAGTGACGTTAACTTGGGTAATCTGCGGATTGATGACAATCGGGCGCCCGTCTGTACCCAAAACTTTATATCCGTTGGCAGCGAGCAGTTCTCCTTGCTCGTTCAGCGTAAACTTCCCATTGCGTGTATACCTCTGTCCGCCATCCGGATTGAGCAAGGTGAACAGGGCTTGGGGTTGAAAGGTAACTTGTCCGTCTGCGGATACATATTTTCCGGCTGCGTCAAATATCATTCCAGGAACCTGAATATCCGATTCAATCGCCACATCCATCGGATTTCCCGTCTCCTGTAAATCCCCCTGTGTAAATTGGATAGGATTTTCCTCTGCCAGAACGCCGGTGTTCATCCTGCCAATGGATGAAGTGCTTGTCCCCTCTCCGCCGTTCATCAGGGAAACCAACATTTCCGGAAACGAACGATTGACCACATTTCCGCCTTTAAAGCCCGGTGTAAGCAGATTAGCAATATTATTGTTAATGGTATCATGCCTTCTCTGCTCGGCGATCATTCCCGCGGCAGCCGTATACAAACCTCTCAGCACAGACCATTCGCCTCCTCGATCAGAATCTCTTCTTGGACACCTTGTCCAAGTTATCGAGCATGATGCCTGTGCCTTTAACGACACAATGCATCGGATCTTCCGCAATCAGGACAGGCACTTTTAATTCCTCTGACATCAGCTGGTCCAGACCGTGCAGCAAAGCGCCCCCGCCGGTCAAGATCACTCCGCGGTCAATAATGTCCGCGGACAGTTCGGGAGGCGTCCGCTCCAAAACCGATTTAGCCGATGCTACAATCGCTGAAACGGGTTCCCATAAGGCTTCCCTGATCTCGTTGGAATAAATCGTAATCGTTTGCGGCAGTCCGCTTACCATATCTCTTCCCCGGATATCCATCTGCTCATTGCGGCCGTTCTCAAGCACGGTTCCGATCTGGATCTTGATATCCTCGGACGTTCTTTCCCCGATCAGCAGCTTGTATTTGTTCTTGATATATTTCATGATGGAAAGATCGAACTTGTCCCCCGCGTTTTTGATTGAAGAGGACGTCACAATGTCACCCATCGATAATACCGCTACATCCGTGGTTCCGCCGCCGATGTCCACCACCATATTACCACTGGGCTGGAATATGTCCATTCCAGCCCCTATGGCAGCAGCTTTCGGCTCTTCTTCCAAAAACACATCTTTCGCTCCGCTCCGTTCCGCAGCTTCCCGAATGGCTTTTTGTTCGACCGATGTGATGTTCGTGGGCGCGCAGATCAATATCCGCGGACGGCTGTACCAACTTTTGCCGCCAACTTTGCTAATAAAATGCTTCAGCATCATTTCCGTTATTTCGAAATCGGCTATGACTCCGTCTTTCAAAGGGCGTATAGCGACGATATTGCCGGGAGTACGACCGACCATTCGGCGAGCTTCCTCACCCACTGCCAGCACACGCTTCGTATCGCTTTCAATCGCGACGACAGAAGGTTCATCCAAAACAACACCCAAACCTTTGACATGAATCAGAACATTGGCCGTTCCTAAATCTATTCCAATATCTTTACCGAACATCCCATGGACCTCCCAAACGAAGCCGACCCACAAATCCGGGAACATGAGCCGGGAACATTGAGGTCGAATAATAATGTAATTATAGCTAAATTCGATATGATTCGGCAATATTCCTCCATGGGAAATATAAAATTAATATTGCTTTTGTTTTATCAAAGTTGTTAGGTTTGTACCGAGACCAGGGTTTCTGTCTCATCCTCCTTCGTTTTCTTATATTTGATCTTCGTGGCTTCGCCTCCCCTCAAATGTCGTATCGATTTGTGATATTCCAGAATTGTCTTGACCTGATTGGCCAGATCCGGATTGATTTCGGGTAATCTTTCCGTCAAATCTTTATGCACCGTACTCTTCGAAACACCGAATTCTTTGGCAATTGTGCGAACCGTATGTTTGGTTTCCACTATACAGCGTCCGATTTTAATCGTTCGCTCCTTGATGTAATCGTGCACGCCCTCGCCTCCCTACTCGAGATAGTTTGGTACATTATATGAGGGGAGTGCCTATATATGCGTTGTTTCCAAGCCTGACAAGCTTATTTGACTACAATTATTTTGCGGTCCAAGCCTCAATAAAACAAAAAAGCAGAAGGACAAGTCCTTCTGCTTGTTCCCGGCGCCCCTGCTTATCCTTTGGCGCTGAGCATTTTTTCCGGATTGACCGGCGTTCCGTTCTGCAAAACCTCAAAGTGGAGATGGATGCCCAAGCTTTTTTCCAATTCGTTGCGTCCGGCTTTCGCGATAACATCTCCCTGCTTAACCGATGCGCCCTCCGTAACGGAAATATCCGTCAGACTTTCATACACGGTTTTCAATCCGTTGTCGTGCGTGATTTCCACTTCGTAGCCGATGAGCGGAAGGTTCGCCACCCTTGTCACTTTACCGCTCATTGCGGCAAGGACGTCAAAGCTCTGATTGTCCTGCCGGGAAAGCGAGATTCCTGTACTCGGCATAAAGGAATCATTGTACTCCAGCATGGCGGCCTGCCGCTGCTCGCTGGAAGCCTCGCTGTCATAGAAAGGCATGCTTACTTTCACTTGGCTGCTGTCCTGAACCGGCCATTGCAGTTTCTCTGCATTGGCGTTCACCGCTAATGCGTCGCTCGTGGTTCCGGCCTTGTCTGTAGCGGCACTTGTTGCGGCTTCATTCTGCTTGCCGATATTTTTCCCGCCAGACAACATTGTTTTGCCGGAATCCTGATACGCCCACATCAAGGTTAAGATAATTGCCGCAGCTGCCACGTATATTGCCGGGAACACCCATTTTCTTCCTAGCAACCTCTTCCATGCAGGCGAATGCACTTGAACCGCTTCTTTCTTAGATTTAGAAGCTTCTTCTCTCAACTGATTTTCATTGATATCTTTCATATTTTATATCACCTCAGTACCCATTGTTGCCAGAACCAAAGCTTTTATACC
This sequence comes from Ferviditalea candida, assembly GCF_035282765.1. Lineage (GTDB taxonomy): Bacteria > Bacillota > Bacilli > Paenibacillales > KCTC-25726 > Ferviditalea > Ferviditalea candida. Next base: position 26,361 of record NZ_JAYJLD010000018.1, read on the forward strand.
ATGGGGCGACAACAATTTTATGAGAAAGGCGATACCTATTTTGGAAGAAACTTTGAAGAGACATAGAAGTGCGATTACATTTTACGAAAAAGATTGACCGATATTCATCATATTTTCTATTTGAATTCCTCGATAGTAATAGGTGAGAATTTCCGGCGCGGTTTTGCCTGTCTCCGCCATTCCATCCGCTCCCCACTGGCTCATTCCAACTCCATGCCCGTAACCGTAGGTCGTAAGCTCAATCCGATCCTTATCAATCTTCCAGGTAAATTCGGTAGAGTTTAAATCAAGTTTCTCCCGGACCTCCCTGCCGCTAAAGACTCTCCCTTCAATCCGGATCGTTTTGATCCGGTGCCCCTTCGTCATCTCCAGTATGCGGATCGGAGGCGGCGCTTCACGGGATGACAAGGATACGCCGAGCTTTTTGGCAAAATCCTTCAGGTTGTAAGTGACGGTTGCCGTAAACTTGGGTGACAATTTCTCATCCCAGGGACTGGCGACGCTGCGAAGATAGGGAACATATTTAGACCAATAGTCCTCGGAATTTTCCGTATACCCGTTGCTCGTAGAAAAGAATGCGGCCTCAATGGGCTGCTTGCGGTATGTCATAATCAATCCGCGGGTTTGATTGACCGCGTCGTTCAATTTTGCAAGATTCTTGCGGAAGTCCGCGTCCTTCCACTTTTCTTTCATTTCCGCCACGGACATATACACCTGGTGTGCGGTTTGATCGGTGACCAGCGCAGATTGGTCGGGAACATTGCTGTGGTCGTGGTCAAGCAGCCTTCGGACAATATAGGTACGGATTGCGATCGCCTGCGCCTTAAGCGCCTCGGGCTGAAATTCGATCGGCATTTCGGCGGCCAGGACGCCTCTTACATAGTATTCCAACGGAAACCGTTCTACTTTTTTGGAACCGGATAGATAGACGGGCACCATTACCGGGTTCGCGCCGATTTCCAAACCTTCGGTGTTGTCCGGGTTTTTTGCCCTGTCAACCGTCCCGGCGCCGGTTACCCCTGTTTTTTTGACCAGAATTCCCGGAAGTATAACCAGTATGACCATCTGCATGACAATGAACACAGCTGCCCACAAGACTATGTATTTTTTGTTCACATCCGTTCCTCCAAGCGTGCATGATGACCGTGAACCTCAATTTAGTCTATGTGCTAGAGTCAAATGATAGAACAGATGCGAAAACTTCCGGTCACGCCAACGAAGGCTGAATGGTATAAATTCCAAAATCCTTTTCTTTTGCTTTCGGCTCCGCAGCCTCTTCCTTGTGGATTCTTTGGATATCTGCCCCAAGCTGTCCCAATTTGGTCGCGATATCCGCATAGCCCCGGTCGATATGGTGAATTTCCGATATCTCCGTTTCGCCCTCGGCCGCAAGCGCCGCAATGATGAGCGCGGCTCCCGCCCGCAGGTCGGTCGCGCAAACCTTGGCGCCCTTCAATTTGGAATTGCCGGTGATAATGGCCGTTCTTCCGTCAATTTTGATTTGACCGTTCATGCTTCTAAAAGCGTCGGCATGCATAAACCGGTTTTCAAACACCGTCTCCGTCACCACGCTCGTTCCCTCGGAAATCATCAGCAGCGCCATCATCGGAGCTTGCATGTCTGTGGGAAAACCCGGATACGGCAAGGTTTTGACATCTACAGAGACAAGAGGGTGTCGAGCGCTTACCTGCAAGCCGTTTTCGAACTCTTCAATCTGCACGCCCATCTCCTGCATTTTTGAGATGATCGGGCGCAGATGATCGGCAATTGCCCCTACGATACTCACATTGCCTCCTGTGATGGCAGCCGCCATCATATAAGTGCCCGCTTCAATCCGATCCGGGATTACCGAATGCACGGCTCCGCACAATTTGTCCACTCCCTCAATCCGCATCAGACCCGTACCGGCTCCGCGGATTTTCGCTCCCATGGCATTGAGATAATTCGCCAAATCGACCACCTCGGGCTCTTTGGCGGCATTCTCGATAATTGTGACGCCTTCGGCCAGCGAGGCTGCCATCATAATGTTTTCAGTTGCCCCAACACTTGGGATATCCAGATAAATCTTCGCGCCCTTGAGCCTTCCGTTTGCTCTCGCTTCGATGAAGCCTTGCCCGAGTTCAATTTCCGCTCCCATGGCTTCGAACCCTTTCAAATGCTGATCGATCGGACGATTGCCGATCGCGCAGCCTCCCGGCAGAGCAATGCGCGCGAAGCCTTCGCGGGCCAACAACGGCCCCATGACAAGAAAGGAAGCCCGCATTTTCCGGACAAGCTCATGATCCGCTTCATTCGTTTTAATCGTATGCGCTTGAACGTAAATCGTTTCATTGTCATATGTAATATCAATTCCCAACGAAGTCAAAACATTGTTGATGATAATCACATCATCCAGCAACGGCGCATCATGTATGACGCTTTTTCCTTCCTCCGCCAGAATGGATGCGGCAATAATGGGAAGCACTGCGTTTTTTGCTCCGCTGATTTTAACTTGGCCGATTAGCCGATTGCCCCCGCGGACGATAAATTTGCCCATGAACGTTCCCTCCGCGTTTTCGTTTTCTCCAGAAAAATGAGTGCATTCCATCCATTTCCCCTGATGCTTTCCTGCCCCATTTTACAAGTTTAACATCAGTGGTCCAAGTTGCTCAACTGCCAGATAAAGGAACAAACACATCATTCGTAATGCCCCACTCTTTTTGTAGGGTAGACGCTTCTCTTGGCATCCTCATGACACCGGGTAAAAAAAATTGGCGCGCTGAAGCAACCTATATATTATCCATTCTTTGCAATTCGTTCGACAGATATACGAAAAACGCAGATTAGACGTCCTATGTCATTTTCATGGCATCAGCGGGCGATGAAATAACTTCCACTAAATTGACCGCAAAGATCAACACCGCTTGAACCTTTGCCGCCAAAAGTGGAACCAACTTCATCACGAGCCCTAGAACATCCATTTCAACATGGATGACCATGTGAAATAATCAATGATAAATTTCGCCACCTCATACCCCGCAATCAAGGAAATGATGATTTGCAGCAATTTGGCCTGCCCGCTTCGCGGATTCTTCAGAAAGAGATCCAGCCTGATCGATTGCACGCTCCACCAGGAAACGGCGATACAGACCAGAACGATAATAATCGAGTAAAGCCCGTTAATACCCGTGACGGAGAGATAGGGTTCGGGTATGTTCATAATCGACCCTCTTTCAATGTGTTATTTACTGATTCCCGATAATTCTGTCCAGCAAAGAAACAAATTCGGCCCTGCTTCCGCTGTCTTTAGGATGAAACGTACCGTCCTCATAACCGGTCAGCCATCCTTTAGCCTTCAGCTGCGCTAAAATATCGATCCCCCAATAATCAGGAGCAATGTCCTGAAAAGGGATCCCATCCGCCTTTTTGTTCTTCAGGTGCAGGGCCTTAGCGATCAAAACGGCCATTTCCATTCGGCTGATCGGTCGGTCAGGCTGAAACGTGGCGTCCTGATAGCCTTGAACGATTCCCGCCGCATCTGCCGATCCCACATAAGAATATGCCCAATGGGTTTTAGGAAGATCCGAATACGAAGCGGCCGATTTCCCGGTTATGCCGAACGCCTTGACAATCATGGTTACCGCCTCGGCTCTTGTGAGTTCATTATCGGGGCGGAACGTGTAATCGGGATATCCCTTCACCGCTTGAAGCTTCGTCATTTCAACAATGCTCGGTTCGGCCCAATGTCCGGAAATATCCGTATAACCCGCAATTAAAGCCGCAGAATGCACCTTTAAGGTATACATTTGCTGTTGAAACGGAAAATCCGCCGAAAGCCGGATATAATAGGTGCCCGACGCAAGCCTTTGATTGATGCTCAATCTCGTCTCGCCCAAATTGTTCAGGTTAATGGCTACTTGCTTTTGATTTTCGTCTAGAAGCGTCAATGACATGACGCGGTCTGACGGAATTTGATTCAAGTTCACATTAACCAGGCTGTCCCTGCCGATTTTGAACATAAACCAATCGACATCCTTCGGTTGATCCAGCACACCGCTATACTCGGAATCCATTCCCATCATGACCGCTTGGTATGGCTTATCGTTCGGTTCATTCGGATCGACATACTTCTTGTTGAATTGAATCGACAGCTTATACTCGCCCCTGACTGGCGGTGACGCTGAATCGGCGGAAATGTCGTTTTGAATCATCAAATAATATTTCCCGGGCAATACATCTGTCGGCGGGATGCTCTCCTCCTCGCCGTCCTTGTACCAATCGATCTGGATCGGTTTTTGGTCTTTCTTCTCAAAAGTGAGAGCCAAATCCATTCTGGCCGTGTCAGTGGACACGGTAATTCCCAAAGATCCCGATTCCGCAATATCCAGCATATACCAGTCCTGATCGCCGGTATGATCGAAAGTTCCTGTAACCGTCTGCGTTTTAGTCGGCAGCAGATATGCCTTATATTGCCTGTCATTATCTTCAAACGGGTCTTTGTAGATATTAAATGCAGTCGTCAGTTGATAGACAACCGATGAGGATGCAGTCTGGTCCCCAAGATAGAATTTAACATAGCTTTTTCCCTTTTTTACCGGAACAACTACCGGATGGGACAAAATATTCTCATAAAGTGTTCCCTTCGAATCGGCATCGCCAAAAAACATCATGTTCACATTGGATTCAGGGGTATCCACGCCTGCCATCCGAAACGTGACTTTTCCATTGTATGGAGAATTGAGATAATACCAGTCTGCGTCCGTTGTAGGCTTCAATTCACCTGTAATCATCGTATCTTCCGGGAGCGGTTTGGCCTGCCCTTTCGTATCGTTCGGTTCATAGAAATCGTTGACGTATTTTGCGGACACCGCCTGATCCGCACGAATCAGCCCATATCCTGTATACATGTCCCAGCCTTTGGACTCCACATCCTCCGCCGTTTCCCGAATCATATTACGAATTTGATAGGGTTTCATATACGGATGCTTCATCCAGATTAAAGCCGTGACACCTGCGACTTGCGGGGCCGCCATAGAAGTCCCCTGATTATACTTGTAGCCGCCGCCGAGCGCCGTTGTATACACTTTCCAAGCAGCTACGACATCCAATTCCTGACCGAAATTGGATTCCCGTACAACTTGATTGTCGGTGGAGACACCACCAACTGCGATAACAGTGGGGTACGCTGCTGGATATTTCACGCTCCGGTTCTCATTTCCCGATGCCGACACCAGCACGGCACCATGATCTTCCGCATATTGAGCCACGTCTTTGATATACGGCGAATTGCGGTTCATTCCAACGGAAAGAACCACGATTTTGGCTCCGTGATCCACTGCATATCTGATCCCTTGGCCCAGTTTTTCTTCATCGCCTTGCCCGTCCGCCTCAATGGCCTTGATCGGCATAATCCGCGTCGTCCATTTGTTATTCCCGTTTTTGACGTTACCCACTTGTGCAACAACACCTGCGACATTCGTACCATGCCCGTTATCATCCTGCGGGGGCTGGCTGCTGTCGATCAGATTGATTCCAGGAATCAGATATGGCGCAATTGCTGGATGATTCAAATCGACCCCGGTGTCGACCACGGCAACCGTTATGATGCGATTCGCCGTTACAAACTGCTTGACTTTGTCCTGATGAATTTGCCGCAAAAAATCGGGTACCGTGCCAGCCGCATTGTTCGGGGTGTCTTGAGTTTCTTCTATGCGAATTTTCTTATTCGGTTCTGCATATACGAACTGTCCCGAGCCAGCCAACAAGGCTTCCCATTTTTTATAAGCAACTCCTGATTTGGGCTGAATAACCGTTATTTTCCCTGCCTCTTCGGTCCGGATAACTTCACTTGCCTGTTCAATTTCAGGATTGATGCGATTTTTCCATTTGACGATCCACGAGGAACCGGACGCCGACATCGGGGAATGGGGAAAAAACCCGGAGGATTGCAGTTGATCCGGGTTTTCTGTTAACTGCATGGGGAAGGCAATTCCGAGCAGCAAAACTGCCGCTAGAACGAGAGAAATGACAGCGGGTTTCAAATGTATATTCATGGCACGGCCTATCCTTAAATTTGTTTGAATCTCGTATATATGATTTTTACACCTTATACTATTTTCGATATGACCCTACAAATCCCTGCTTGATTTTTATGTAAAATGTTTGGCATTATGCATAATATAGCCTCTACCTTGAGAGAATTCTATGACGAGCAAACTGCATTAAGAGGCTGTTTTATGCCGATGGAAAATTCAGGAAGCTCAAAAAAACCTTTCCCGTAAGGAAAGGTTAGGCTGTCGAGAAACCCCATCATAATGGGAATGAAGAATGATAGGGTTGGGGGTATCTTCTGTAGAGACCTGGCGTTCGCCTTTGAAACCGGGAAATTACCACAATTCCCCATCCTATTTCCTGGTTTCAACAGCGACGGAAGAAGATACCCCCAACCCGACACAAAGACTTCATTTTATTCTTAGGGTTTCTCGTCACTCTGACCTTTCCCGTAAGGAAAGGTCCTTTTATCGGCTCAACCGTGGCTTTATCTGATGAAAAAGTCCTGAACCAAGCTGAAAACCTGTTCGATATGACGGATAATGTACTGCGGAAACAACCCCATCAAAACCGTGGCAAATACGGAAATCCATATGGTTATGCCCAACGGAACAGGAATCCGAATATACTTCGCCGGATCTGTCGAGCGCATGAACATTTGCCGGATAAACCCGAAATAGTAGTAGAACGACATGACACTGGTCACAATCATGATGATGGCGAGCCAGTAATTTTTCAATTCCAGCGTCCCCAACAGAATATACAATTTACCGAAGAAACCGCCCGTAATTGGTATTCCGCTTAAAGATAGCACCAGGATGACCATCGCAGCCGCTGTCCACGGCGCTCTGTGGTACAACCCTCCGAAGCTCTTGAGATCATCGCTGCCGGCCGCTTCTCCAACCGCCATCAATACGGCCATAGCCCCGAGATTCATAAACAAATAAGCGATCAGGTAGAAGAACATTTCAGTAAAATTCGTATAGTGAAAAATCGAGAACTGCGCGGCGATCGGCACCAGCAGATAACCGGCGTTGGCAACCCCCGACAAGGCCAGCATGCGTTTGACATTTCGCTGCTTTAGCGCCATGGTATTTCCGACAATCATCGCAACGGCAGCCAAGACGGACAGTGAAAGAAATACGTCGCCCACGAAATAGGGAACATCCGGATTGCCCACTCCGTAGAAAATGCTGTAAACCACCCGGAACAAAATGGCAAATCCGGCGCCCTTCGATACGATGGCCAAATACGCCGTGATCGGTGTCGGTGCGCCCTGATAAACATCCGGCGCCCATGTATGAAACGGCGCCGCGGCGATTTTGAAACCAAAACCCGCCAGCATCAGGAAGAAGCTCAGATAAACGAGCGTTTTGAACGTCGAGAGATTTTCCAGAAGCGCCGCGTTGATAGCCGAAATGTTCGTCGTTCCGGCCAGTCCGAATAAAAAGGACATTCCATACAGAATAAATGCCGAAGAAATGCCTCCAAGAACGACATACTTAAACGCGGCTTCATTGGATTTCAATTGAAATTTCCGCATCCCCACCAGGATGTAGGACGTGATGCTCAGCAGCTCCAGACCTACAAACAGCGTGATCAGGTCCCCCGAAGATGCCATTACCATGGCACCCAAGGTTGCGGGGAGAAACAAATAGTACAGTTCCCCGACATGCGGAATGTCTGGTTCCTTGACAGAGCCAATGCTCATGAAGATGATCAGGCCCGTTCCCGCCAAGAAAAACAGCTTGAACAAATTGGCGAAATCATCAATCCGATAGCTTTCATTCAGCAGAATGATCGGTTCGTTCCTGCCCATCAGCATTCCTACGAATACTGCCGCAAGCACCACGCCGGCAAGCGAAAGCCATCCCAACAAATTCCGGCTTACCTGTTTGGGCAGAATCAAATCGATCAGGGACAACACAATCGCAGAGATGACCAAGGTCAACTCTGGTGCCAAGTGCGCCAATTCGTTCACGGATAATCGAAGCTGATCCATTGGTCTAACCTCCTATCTTCATGGCAATGTTTTGTATCATCATATCGACAGTTGACTGGATCGGAGTGCTTAAGATGGCCGGATAAATTCCGATCAGCAGGATAAACCCCGTCAGTGAGACCATCGCGACCGCTTCGATCAGCCTGGCGTCCTTCAAGTGCAAGTAGGCTTCCGGCATGGGGCCGAACGTAATTTTCAAGACCCCTCTCAATACATAGACCGCTGCCAGGATAATGCCCAACGTTCCCACTGCCGTAATGACCGGCATCTTTTGAAACAAACCGATAAACGCCAGAAGCTCGCTGATAAATCCGGATAAACCGGGAAGTCCGAGCGAAGCCATGCCGGCTACCAGCAAGATTCCGCTCATAAAGGGCACGGATTTGGCCAGCCCCCCCAGTCTGTCCAGCTCTGTCGTGCCTGTACGTTCATACATGCTTCCAACCATCAGGAACATCAGGGCGGATATCAAGCCATGAGAAATCATCTGGAAAATCGCACCCTCGTATCCGATTTGATTGAACGCCGCAATCCCCAGCAGAACTATCCCCATATGGCTGATGCTGGAGTATGCCAGCACAAGCTTGAATTCCTGCTGCCTGTAAGCCAGTACAGCGCCGTAGATAATGTTGATTATCCCGAGCACAGCCAGCATGGCCGCCCATTGCTTGGCCAGATCGGGAAACAACGATATCCCGAATCGAAGCAAGCCGTAAGCTCCCATTTTCAGCAGAATGCCGGAATGGATCATGACAATTGAGGGAGGCGCTTCGGTATGCACCTTCAGCATCCAGGTATGGAACGGGAAAATCGGCAGTTTGATACCGAATGCCACCAACAGCATGATAAACATCGACCATTTCAGAGTATCACTGATATTCAGCGGATTGGGAATGCCCTGGGCAAACTCGGGCCCAAAGTTTGAATAGGACTTCGGATCCGTGAGATTATGCGCAATTTGGTCCAAATCACTGGTATAAAAGGCATGCGCGGTATTGGCATCCGGCTGCTGCAAAGTAAATCCGGCCGTGCTCACCAGTATCAAAAACGCGATCAGCATGAGGGCCGAGCCGATTCCATTATAAATTAAAAATTTGTTGGCAGCCCTTTCACGGTCTCTGTATCCCCAAATGCCGATCAAAAAATACATCGGGACCAGCGTGGTTTCGAAAAACATGAAAAACAGCAGCAGGTCGCGTGCCATAAACACGCCCAGCATTCCTGTCTCCAACAACAGGAACAAGATGTAGAAAGTTTTCCATCGTTTCTTAATGTGCACCGACGCGAGTGCGGCCATCGTTGCCACTAGAGCCGTCAAAAACACAAGCATGAGCGATAATCCGTCAACGGCCATCTTATATTTCAATTGAAAATAATACGACGTCAGTTGGTGAAGAGCCGGTCCTTCTTTATTGAGAGGGATGTGAATCCATTCCGTATCTTCGGTATATTGCGGCTGCCCGGAATGCGGATCAAACTGGGCAAATAAGAATACCGACAAAATCAAGGGAATCAGTGTAGCCAAAATACCGATGGCCTTGATTTGCCTTCCGCTGTCCTTCGGCATAAACAGCAAAAGGATGACGCCCAACAGCGGGGAAAAAGCAATCAGCGATAGGATCGGCAAATTATCCAGCATGGATGAACCTCCTTCCGACAAGTACCACCACGAGAATCACAAAACCCAGAACGGTGACCAAACCGTAGGTTTGAACCTGTCCGTTCTGCAGCCGGGTGCCTGACCTGCCCAATTGGACGGCTGAGAGTGCGGAAAGCCGGACGATACCATCCACAATATAAGTATCGATCAACTGCAAAATCCATGCGATTCCCTTCAAGGGTTTGACAAGGATGGTTTCATAGATCTCATCGATATAATATTTGCGGTAAACCAACCGATGGAGCCAAGGGGCTGCGGAAGGAATGGCATCTCTGGATACCGCTCCCTTATAGTACATCATCCAACCCAGGGCGATCCCCGCAATCCCTGCCAAATTGGAAAGGATCATGACCACCCAATTGGCTTGCTCCTGCATTTGTTCCCCGGTCAGCCAAGTGCCGAGCCACGGATTGCCAGGAGTAAATACGAATCCGGCCAGTACCGCCATGACAGCCAGTACGATCAACGGAAAGGTCATAACCGGAGGGGACTCATGAGCCGAAAAGTCCGTTCTCGGTTTACCCGTGAACACCAGGAAAAACAAGCGTGACATATAGAACGCTGTGAAGAATGCGGCGATCAAGCCGATCCAGAACAACAGTTGGTTATGATGATAAGCCTCGGACAATATTGCGTCCTTTGACCAAAATCCGGAGAACGGGACGATTCCGGACAAGGATAATGCGCCGATCGCAAAGGTCCAGGCGGTGATTTTCATTTTCTTTGCGACTCCACCCATCTCATTGACATCCTGCGTATGAACGGCATGGATGACACTGCCGGCGCCGAGGAACAACAGGGCTTTGAAGAATGCATGTGTAAACAAATGGAAAATTCCCGCTGTATACGATACCATCGTTCCGATTCCCAATGCCAGCATCATATATCCCAACTGACTGACGGTGGAATAGGCAAGAATCCGCTTGATATCATTCTGCGCAACCCCGATAGTCGCTGCAAAAATCGCCGTAAATCCGCCGACTAACGCCACGACTGTCAAAGCTGTCTCAGAAGTAAGGAACACATCGTAGGTTCTGGCTACAAGATATACTCCGGCTGCAACCATCGTTGCGGCATGAATCAATGCGCTGATCGGCGTAGGGCCTTCCATCGCGTCCGGAAGCCAGGTATGCAGCGGAAATTGACCGGATTTGCCAACGGCCCCCAAAAATATCAGAATGGCGATCAAGGTTGCCGTTCCTCCGGCAATTTGATGCTGACTGAACGCATTATGTAGCGCATTGAAATCGAGCAAATGGCCGGGCATATTCCAGAACAGCAGCAGAATCGCGATAAAAAAACCGACATCCCCGATCCGGGTGACGATAAACGCTTTTTTGGCCGCAGCTTTGGCCTCCGGCTTGAAATACCAAAAACCGACCAGCAGGAATGAACAGACGCCGACCAATTCCCAGAAGATGTACATCTCAATCAGGTTCGGAGAGATCACCAAACCCAGCATGGAAAAGGTAAACAGTGAAATATAACTAAAAAAAACAGAGATTCTTTCATCCTCGTGCATATATCCTTTTGAATAAATGTTCACGAGAAGACTGACGAATGTCACAATCACAAGCATGAGAGCATTCAGATTGGTAACCTCGAATCCCATATACAGGGAGAAGTCTCCTGCCTTAAACCATTGCCATTCTTCCCAGGTGTAGTCCTGTACCTTCCCGCCCAGACGCTCTACAAAAACAAGGACGGCTAACACGAAGGAAACCAGTGTAGCCAATATGCTGATATACGCTCCGGACTCCTTCAGTTGTCGGCCTGCCGCGATCAGAATCAGAAAAGCGATCAGCGGCATGAGCGGTATAACCCAGGCAAGCTGTGAATATGCGGATTCCATGGAATATACTTTCCTCCTTAGACCTGATTAACGCTTCATTGAATCCATATCGATGACATCGGACGTTCCTTTGTTGCGATACAAGGCAATTAGTATAGCGATGCCCACCGCCGCCTCGGCGGCAGCCACTGTGATATTGAACAAGGAGAAAATCTGTCCGGTCAGCGAAGGATGCAGCCCAAGCTTGGCAAAGGCGACCAGATTCAAATTGACCGCATTCAGCATCAGCTCAATGGACAACAGTACGATCACGGCATTTTTTTTGGAAAGAGCTCCGTACAATCCGATACAAAACAAAATAGCGCCCAATATCAAATAAGAAGAAATGATGTTCATCTTACTCATCCTCCCTCTTGGCAAGGATAATCGCACCGATAAAGGCTACCGTCAATAGCACGGAAATCAGCTCGAACGGTATGACATATTGATTGAAAATCAATTCACCGATTGCCTGCGTATTGCTCTCTCCGGGCTGGAAGTTCCCAGGTGCGGGGAATGGAGCATTTTGAATCGCATAAAACAGAATCCCCAACAGCCCGATCACGCCGATTAAGAGAAACAGGGAATGCATTGGCCGCTTCGGCTGCTCCTCCTCGGTTTGATGCTTCGTCATCATGATCCCGAAAATCATCAGAATAGAGATGGCGCCCGCATAGATGAGCACTTGGACAAATGCGACGAATTCAGCCTGCAGCAGAATATACAGTCCGGCCAAACTGATAAAAGTGAATGCCAGGGAAAGCACCATGTGCACGACCTTTGTAAAATTGATCATAAAAATCGCGCCGCTGATGATGCAAACCGCAAATACGGCAAAGGCGATATTCTCACCCTGGCTGAAAAATTGCAAAAAATTGTTCATGGCTTAATTAGCGCCTCCTTTAGCTTTAGAAGGAGCATTTAAACTGTTCTCTTTGCGGACATTCGTATTATTGCTGTTCAACCACTCCATGTTCTTGAACAGTTCATCCCTGCTGTAGGTGGAAAGTTCAAAGTTGTTGGTCATTACAATGGCTTCGGTCGGACATACCTCAGTGCAAAGATCGCATAAAATGCATATTTCAAAATTTATATCGTACGTATCGATCACTTTGCCTTTTTTCTCCGGGTCCGGATTCGGTTTACCCGTCAGTGAAATACACTGGGTCGGGCAGATTCTGGCGCATTGATTGCATACAATGCATTTTTCAGGGTCAAAATGCTGTATTCCCCGAAAACGGTCAGGCATTTCAAGAGGTTCATCGGGGTAAGCATACGTCACTTTTTTTTGAGCGAGATTCTTAAAGGTGACGCCCAAACCCTTGACCAATCCCTTCATCTGCATTCACCCCTTCTTTATTCATTATTTCACGAATTCCATAAAAATTGCTGTAATAAACACGTTAATCAGCGAGATCGGCAAAAGCCATTTCCAGCCCAGTCCCATCAATTGGTCTGCGCGTATACGCGGCATCGTGGCACGGATCCAGAACAGCGTAAATACGATAAAGCTGAATTTGAGCAAAAACCAAACGAAGCCCGGGATAAACTCCAGAAACGGCGCCGGTGCATGCCATCCGCCAAGGAACATCGCGGTTGTCAGCGCGGCGATGGCAGCTACGTATACATATTCCGCCAGCATAAAGAAAGCAAATCGGAAGCCGCTGTATTCCACATGATAGCCGGCAACGAGCTCCGATTCGGCTTCCGGCAAATCAAACGGCGTTCTGTTCAATTCGGATATTCCTGCAATGATGAATACGATAAACCCGAGAATTTGCGGCACAAAGTTCCACTGCCAGAACCAGCCTGCCTGATGCTCCACGATGGTCTGCAGATTCATGCTTCCGCTCAGCAGAATCACGCCAACCACAGAAATGACCAGCGGAATTTCGTAGCTGATCATTTGCGCAGCGGAACGCATTCCGCCGAGGAGGGCGTATTTGTTGTTGGAAGCCCACCCGCCGAGAACGATGCCGATTGTGGAAATTCCGGAAAGCGCCACATAGAATAGGACACCTACATCCAAATTGGCGAAGTGGATCGTCGGTGTATAAGGGATCGTGGCCAAGACGGTAAACGATGGAACGAACGTAATAACGGGAGCGAGAATAAACAAATCACGCTCCGCTTTTTTCGGTATCGTATCTTCTTTAATCAGCAGCTTCAAAACATCGGCTACCGACTGCAGCAATCCCAGCGGCCCAACCCGGTTGGGACCGATGCGGAGCTGCATCCAGCCGATAACTTTTCGTTCAAAATATATCGCATAGGTCACAAAGCCCAATACCGCCAGCAGCATCACGATGCCGGCCAGCAGCATCAAGCCGAACGTGCCCCAAGTGAGACTGTGTTGCAGCAGGGAACTCATCAGCAGTCCACCTCCCCGAGGACAATATCAATCGAACCCAAAATCGTAACCAAGTTCGTCATGCTCTCACCAATCAGCAGCTTCGGAAGAATTTGCAGGTTTACAAAGGAAGGTCTTCGGAATTTCAGCCTGTAAGGCTCCGCCTTGCCTTTGGAAACGATATAGCACCCGATCTCTCCGCGGGGCGATTCAATGCGGGAGTAAACTTCGCCTTCCGGCGGGCGGATGACTCTAGGCACCTTCCCCATAATTTCCCCTTCATGGGGAAATTGTTCGACCGCTTGTTCCAAAATTCTCAAGCTTTGCCGGATTTCTTCCATTCGAACCGTGTATCTGTCATAGCAGTCCCCGTTGCGTCCGACCGGGACGTCAAATTCGAACCGATCGTACAGGCTGTAAGGCTGGTCTTTTCGCAAATCCCATTTGACCCCTGCGCTTCGCAGGTTCGCACCGCTCAACCCGTAGTCAATCGCGGTTTGCGCATCATAGGCTCCGACACCTTTAATCCGAGCAAGAAAAATTTCATTGCCTCCGACCAAATCCTCATATTCCCCGAGTCTGCCGCGCATGTAGGGAATGAAATCCCGAACCTTCTCGATCCAGCCGTCCGGAGCGTCCCATTTGACCCCGCCGACCCGCATATAAAAATAGGTCAATCTGGCACCGCTTAATTCATTAAACAAATTGATAATGATCTCGCGATCCTTGAACGCAAACAAAAATGGAGTCATCGCGCCGATATCCAATAAATACGTGCCCCACCAAACCAGATGGCTGGCAATGCGCTGAAGCTCCATGACGATCAGGCGCAGAAACTCGGCTTTTTCCGGAATCTCAAGACCCATCAAGGTCTCCACGGCATTCACCAGCACATAGTTATTGGTCATCGCCGATACATAGTCCATGCGATCGGTGTACGGAATGATCTGCGTATAATTCAGGCCTTCCGCCAATTTTTCCGTTCCTCTGTGCAAATATCCGATCACCGGGTCGGCTTCCGTGATCACTTCCCCGTCCAATTTAACGACGATCCTAAGCACACCGTGCGTGCTTGGATGCTGCGGTCCCACATTCAGCAATAACTCTTCGGTACGAACCAATGTCTATTACACCTCCGGGTCGATGGGTATATAATCCTTACGCAAAGGATGCCCTACCCAATCATCGGGCATCATGATTCTTCGCAAATCCGGATGCCCCGTAAAAACGATGCCCAACAGATCGTAGATTTCCCTCTCGTTCCAGTTGGCCGTGCTCCAAGCATCCACTGCGGAAGGAATCGACGGCTGATCTCGATCGGTTTTGATTTTGACGCAAAATTCCTGCTTTGTGGACAGCGAAACCAGATGATACGCGACTTCCAAGTGACTTTCCTGATCAGTGCCGGATACATTCCGCAGATAATTCAGCTGCAACTCTTCATGGTCTTTTAATAAAGCAGCACATTCCGTCCAGAATTGAGGTTTTATAATAAGATAAGGAAGATCTCGGTCACGCTCATTGATAAAAGCCTCCTCCACGGCTGCTTCAGAAATGTTTTCTTTAATCAGCTGCACCGCCCGATCCAGCCTTGGCTGGTTACGTGACGGCTCTTTCGGCTTCTCTTCCGAAGGCTCCGCGGCTTCCTGCTTGGCTGCCCGCGCTTTGGCCCGTTCTTCCCGAGCCTTCGCAGCGGCTTTGGCCTTCTCTTCCTTCTCCTGCTGCTCCTGCAATTCGGCCGCCGGAGGATCAGAGGGCTCGGAAGTTGTTTGCACCTTCGGATCGGCTGCTTGTATCTGTTCTATCCTCTCAACGGTTTCTTCCGAAGGAGTCGATTTTCCGTCGATATTGTCGATTTTTTTATTCTCATCACTCATACGTTCGTCACCCGCTTACCGGTTTTGGCCTCGTATCGGATTTTCTCCTGAAGCTTGTTGATCCCGTAAATCAATGCCGCGGGATTGGGCGGACAGCCCGGTATATACACATCCACAGGAACGATCTGATCTACGCCCTTCACGACCGAATAAGATCTGACATACGGTCCCCCGGCAGTTGCGCAGGAACCCATGGCAATTACCCATTTCGGTTCCGGCATCTGGTCGTACAGCCTTCTCAGCAGCGGCCCCATCTTCTTTGTCACCGTACCGGCAACGATCATGACATCGGACTGGCGGGGCGACGTCCGAAAAATAACGCCAAAGCGGTCCAAATCGTAGTGAGAAGCACCGGTTCCCATCATTTCAATGGCACAGCAAGCCAACCCGAAGGTAAGAGGCCACAAGGAATTGCTTCTCGCCCAACCCTTGATCTGCTCCAGGGTTCCCAGAAAAACGTTCCTCTGCAGTTCTTCCCGCTCTTCAGGCGTTACCGATCCTAAATCGAATTCCATTGCAGCACCTTCTTTTTCCAAGCATATAATAAGCCTACGATTAACAAGGAGACGAAAATGAGCATCTCGATTAATGCAAATAGACCCAAATGGCGGTATGCGACCGCCCAGGGATACAAGAATACAGTCTCCACATCAAAAACGACAAACATCAGCGCAAACAGATAATAGCGGATATTAAACCTGACATGACTTTCTCCCATCGGTTCATTCCCGCTTTCATAGGTTGTCGCTTTTTCGCTGTTCGGTTTGTTCGGACGCAGAAAACGTCCCAATGTCAGGGCTGCAATCGGCAAAAATATGGCCAATGCCAAAAAGATGGCGACGATCACGTAATTGTTCAAATACGAGTCCATCATACCCTCCCTATAGATTTTTCGACATTTATGAAAATACTGCTCCGAGCACTTCCATAATTATAGCAAAACAGACACAAAAAACAAGAAGCAAGGGAATTCATCGAGTTTCCCCCCTGCTTCTTTTATTCTTCAAATCATATGCTTTTTCCGCTGGCTTTAATCCGGGTCAACGCTTTTTGCAGAGCGATTTCCGCTCTGCGGTAATCCAAATCTTCCTGCTTGGCGGAAAGACGATTCTCAGCCCGCTCTTTTGCAGCCAGCGCGCGCTGAACGTCAATTTCCTCAGGAAGTTCGGCTGTTTCCGCGAGAATAACGACGCGGTCCTTGCGCACTTCCATAAAGCCCCCGTGTACGGCGATCAGTTCTTCGCCATTCTCTCTTTTCGCTTTTACCGTTGCGATTTTAAGCGGAGTGACAAGCGGAATGTGGTTTGCCAGAATACCCATTTCGCCGGCTACTCCTTTGGCGACCACCATTTCGGCTTCCTTCTCGTATACTTTTCGTTCCGGAGTTACGATTTCCAGGATAAAACTGCTCATTGTCATACCTCCATTGAGCTTTCCGGATTTCTAACCGCAGAAAACCCTCTTCACTTCGGAGTCAGGCTGCTGCCTGCTACAACGTCTTCGCTTTCTCAACGGCTTCTTCAATCGTTCCAACATACATGAATGCCGCTTCCGGAAGGTTGTCGTGCTTGCCTTCAAGAATTTCTTTGAAGCTGCGAACCGTTTCTTTAACCGGAACGTAGACACCTTTGATGCCCGTAAATTGCTCGGCGACGTGGAACGGCTGCGATAAGAAACGTTCGATTTTTCTGGCGCGCTGAACCGTCAGTTTGTCTTCGTCGGACAGCTCATCCATACCCAGGATGGCAATGATATCCTGCAATTCTTTATAACGCTGAAGAATTCTTTTCACACCTTGCGCAACTTGATAATGATCATCCCCGACGATCTCGGGGGTAAGGATCCTTGAAGAGGACGCAAGCGGGTCTACCGCCGGGAAAATCCCCAGCTCGGCAATCCGGCGTTCAAGGTTGGTCGTTGCATCCAAATGCGCAAACGTCGTTGCTGGTGCAGGGTCGGTGTAATCGTCCGCAGGCACATAGATCGCTTGGATCGAGGTAACCGAGCCTTTTTTCGTGGAAGTAATCCGTTCCTGCAGCTGACCCATTTCCGTTGCCAGCGTCGGCTGATAACCAACCGCTGAAGGCATCCGTCCCAACAGAGCGGAAACCTCCGAACCAGCTTGGGTAAAGCGGAAGATGTTGTCGATAAACAGCAGCACGTCTTTTCCTTCATGGTCGCGATAATATTCGGCCATCGTCAATCCGGTCAAAGCAACGCGCTGACGCGCACCCGGCGGTTCGTTCATCTGTCCGAACACCATTGTCGTTTTCGAGATAACGCCGGAGTCTTTCATTTCATGATACAGGTCATTTCCTTCACGGGTTCTTTCTCCAACGCCCGCGAATACGGAAATTCCGCCGTGTTCCTGTGCGATGTTATTGATCAATTCTTGAATGGTAACGGTCTTACCTACACCCGCACCGCCGAACAATCCGATTTTACCGCCCTTCGCATACGGTGCGATCAGGTCGATAACTTTAATTCCGGTTTCCAGAATTTCCTGCTCCACCGATAATTCCTCAAAGGAAGGAGCCGGTCTGTGAATCGGTTGATACATTTCCGTTTGAATAGGTCCCTGCTTGTCGATCGGCTCACCCAGCACGTTCAGTACACGGCCCAATGCCGCATTGCCGACCGGAACGGATATCGGCTTGCCTGTATCCAGGGCATCGACACCGCGAACAAGTCCGTCTGTAGAGGACATGGCGACACAGCGAGCGACGTTGTCACCCAGATGCACGGCCACTTCCAATGTCAGATTGATTTCGCGAGGACCCGAGTTGTCCTGAATGGTGATCGCATTTAAGATGTCGGGAAGCTGGCCACGCTCGAATTCAATGTCGACGACCGGCCCCGTTACCGATAAAACGCGTCCTTTGTTCATTTTGCAACCTCCTACCTTTTTCTCATAGAGAACTGTTCATGAAGCGCTTATTCCAAAGCGTTCGCGCCGGCGACAATTTCGGAAATTTCCTGCGTGATCGCTGCTTGACGCGCGCGGTTGTAAATCAGCGTATATTTGTTAATCATTTCCGTCGCGTTCTTTGTCGCATTGCCCATCGCCGTCATCTTTGCCCCAAATTCGCTGGCCTTGCCTTCCAATACCGCACTGTAGATCAAAGTTTCCGCATACTGCGGCAATAGTGTTTCGAGAACGCCTTCCGGAGAGGGTTCATACTCGTAGTTCGATTTTACGCCTTCCTCAGCCATATCGGCCAACGGCAGCAAACGGGTCTCAACCGGAGTTTGCGAAATTGCGCTGTTGAATTTGTTGTAAAGCAAGTACAACTCATCATAGGCGCCTTCTGCAAATTTCTTAACAGCCGATGCAGCTATCGATTTAATATCCGAGAATTTAGGCGAATCGGACAGGCCGGTTACCTCTTCAACGATCGGCAATTCTCTTCTCTTGCAGTAATCGCGGCCTTTTCTGCCGATAACGAACAGGACATACTCATCCTTCGACTTATGCCGGGACTGAATCGTATCCGTCAGTTTCCGGAGCAAATTTGCATTGTATCCCCCGACAAGACCCTTGTCGGAGGTGACAATCAAATAACCGGTCTTTTTGATTTCCCGCTTCTCCAGCATGGGGTGCTTGACACCCTTGGAGCCGGAAGCAATACTGGTAACGACTTCTTTCATCTTATCCGAGTAAGGACGGGCAGATTCGGCAGCCTGCTGCGCTCTTCTCAGCTTCGAAGCGGCGACCATTTCCATGGCCTTGGTAATCTGCCTGGTGTCCTTGATGCTTTTGATTTGACGCTTGATATCGCGTATTCCTTTTGCCACGTTTTTCACCACCTTAAGGTGTAAACAAAATTTATCCGGATCGGCTTTATAAACAAAGCCAGCCTTATTTATCTCGATCCGTTATACGGATGCCGCAAAGGTTTTCTTGAATTTCCCGATCGAATCCTGCAGCGCTTTCTCGTTATCGGCTGTGATCTCTTTCGCTTCGGCAATCGATTTAAGGATTTCCGGATGATTAGACTCCAGATAAGAATGGAATTCTTTCTCGAAACGCTGAATGTCTTTCAGTTCGATTTCGTCAAGGAATCCTTTGATCGCCAAGTAAATGCTGACAACCTGTTTTTCGACAGGCATCGGCTGGTTGACGCCCTGCTTCAGAATTTCCATGGTGCGCGCTCCGCGGTTCAAACGGGCTTGGGTGGCTTTATCCAAATCAGAACCGAACTGCGCGAATGCCGCCAACTCACGATACTGGGCAAGATCGAGCTTCAGCGTACCGGCAACTTTCTTCATCGCTTTGATTTGCGCGGCGCTGCCAACCCGGGATACGGAAATCCCGACGTTAACGGCAGGTCGCTGTCCGGAGTAGAACAAGTCGGACTCCAGGAAGATCTGGCCGTCGGTAATTGAAATAACGTTCGTCGGAATATAGGCGGAAACGTCGCCAGCCTGAGTCTCGATAAACGGAAGTGCCGTCAAGGAGCCTCCGCCCAGTTCGTCATTAAGCTTCGCCGCGCGCTCCAGCAAGCGGGAGTGCAGATAGAATACGTCACCGGGATATGCTTCGCGGCCCGGAGGACGTCTCAGCAGCAGGGAAAGCTCGCGGTATGCCGCAGCTTGTTTGGTCAGGTCGTCATATACAACCAGCACGTGTTTGCCTTGATACATGAAATGCTCGCCCATCGAGCAGCCTGAATATGGAGCCAGGAACAGCAGCGGCGCCGGCTCGGATGCACTGGCCGTAACCACGATCGTGTAATCAAGAGCGCCGTGTTTGCGGAGCGTCTCCACGACGTGAGCGACGGTGGACTGCTTCTGTCCGATGGCTACATAAATACAAATCATGCCATTGCCTTTTTGGTTGATGATCGTGTCGATCGCAATAGCCGTTTTACCGGTTTGGCGGTCTCCGATAATCAATTCGCGCTGTCCGCGGCCGATCGGAATCATTGAATCGATCGCTTTAATACCGGTCTGCATCGGCTCGAATACGGATTTCCGGTCAATGACGCCAGGCGCTTGAGATTCAACAGGACGGAATTGGGTTGTTTCGATCGGGCCTTTACCGTCCACAGGCTGTCCCAGCGGGTTAACGACGCGGCCCAGCAGAGCTTCGCCAACCGGAACCTCCATAATGCGGCCGGTACGTTTGACTTGGTCGCCTTCACGGATATCCGTATACGGACCCATGATAACGATACCCACATTGTCTTCCTCAAGGTTCAGGGCCATGCCCATAACACCGTTGGAGAACTCCAACAGCTCACCGGCCATCACTTTGTCCAGGCCGTGCGCGCGGGCAATACCGTCACCGATTTGAATAACGGTACCCACTTCGGAAACTTCGATTTCGGTTTTATATTGCTCAATTTGCTGTTTGATCAGCGTGCTGATTTCTTCAGGTCTGATACTCAAGGAACTTCACCCCTGTCTATAGAGCTTGTGCTTGAATTTGGACAACTTGTTTTTAACGCTGCCATCATATAAACGATCATCAATACGAACAATCAGTCCTCCGATAATCGAAGGATCCACGACATTCGCCACTCGCAAGGTCTTCTTGATTTTCTCTCCGAATTGAGCGCCGACTTCATTGAGTTCTTCACTATTGAGAGGAACCGCGGAGACGAAGGTGGCTTCGGCGATATTCCGCGCTTCATTGGCCATCTTGACAAACTCTTGAACCATTGCGGACAAAATATTTTCTCTCCGACGGTCAAGCAGCAATAACAGCAGAGAAAAAACCTGCTCCGTAATTTTCCCGGAAAAAATGTTGGACATCTTTTCTTTTTTTATTTTCGTATCAATTTGCGGATGGAGAAGGAAATTATGAAATTCTGGAGAATCCTCGATCGCTTGATTGACGACTTTCAGATCGGCTTCCACGGCGTCGAGAGCATTGTGCTCTTGCGCCAATTCAAATAATGCCCGGGCATACCGTCTGGCGATGACTCCTTCGCTCATAATTGACCCTCCACTTGCTTGAGGAAATCGTCAATCATCTTTTGCTGCTGAGCCGCATTCAATTCTTTTTCAAGAATTTTCGATGCCAGCATCACCGACAGGTTTCCGACTTGATCGCGCAATTCGGCGATCGCTTTAACCTTCTCGTTCTCAATTTCAGCCGTGGCCTCTTGAATGATTCTTTCCGCACGCTGCTGAGCAGCCTTGAGGATTTCCGACGCTTCGCGCTCTTTTTGCGCTTTGGCGCTTTCAATCAAATCATAGGCTTCTTTCTTGGCATCGGCCAAAATTTTCTTTTGCTCTTCAACCAGGCGATAAGCTTCATCACGAGTTTGTTCGGCACTGGAAATCTGGTTCTCAATATATGCCTGACGGTCATTCATGATTTTCATGGCCGGCTTCATTGCGAAAACGCGCACAAGCCAGAGCAGGATCAAGAAAGCGATAAGTTGGACTAGCATCGTACCTAGTTCAAGGTGCAACGATCCAAGTGAAATCAATGTGTTTCACTCCTTTTCATACACAATATCTGCAGATCTGACGACGGTATCCTACGAATCAATGTGTTCTCGCAAGAAAGGCGAGAGGTTTTCCCTCGCCTATGAAAATATAACCAGATTAAGCTAGCGCTCTACCCATGAGCATGAATCCGATAACGACTGCGATAATCGGCAGTGCGTCGACAAGACCGACACCGAGGAACATAAGACCCATTAAGCTGGAACGAAGCTCAGGCTGACGAGCAGTCCCCTCAATCGTACGACCGACAATCAGACCCATACCAATACCGGAACCGATCGCCGCCAAACCAAACACGATACCCATTGCAATTGCGAAATCCATAACTTGTTTACCTCCTTGATAAAATGGCTGAATAGCGGGCTGATGCCCAATCTTGGAAAATTGTATTTCTTCAGGGTCAGTGCGCTTCGTGAGTGTGAACTCTATGCGCAATGTAGACCATGGTCAACATGGTAAAGATGAATGCTTGAATCGATCCTACGAATATGGAGTACCCGAGCCAAGCAATCAACGGCAAGGACAGTATGTACGAGATACCGCCTGCCTGAATCGAAGGAACAAGCACCCATATGAGCACTTCACCCGCAAAAATATTACCGAATAACCGCAAAGGGAAGGACAGGAATTTGGACAGCTCTTCAATAATATTCAAGGGAAGCAAAGCCCAGTGGGGCTGGAAATAACTTTTCACGTATTTACCCGCGCCCTGCCTCAAGCCCAGCCAATGCGTATACAGCAGCACCATGATCGCCAAAGCAAACGGTATGCTGACGGTAGCCGTAGGGGATTTCCACCAAGATACCGACACCCCTTCTTGACCGGCCGATTTGGCGTGCTGCAGCAATTCCGCAGTGACACCAATCGATTCATTGGGAGCAGTTTGTACGGTTACTACATTGAAAAGCAAACCAAGCTGATTTGCAATGAAAACATACAAAAACAAGGTCAAACCCAAAGTGACGAATCGCTCCGCAGTTCCCGCATCCATGCTTTGTTTGGCAATACCCCTGACAAATTCAATTACCCATTCCAGAAAATTCTGCATTCCTTTGGGCGTTCTGCTGGTCAGGTTGCGGGTTGCAAAAAAGATGATCAAAAAGACGATTACGCTTGCCACAAGGGTCATGAGAATTGTAGAAACATCAAACACCAAGCCAAATGCCGTAAATGACGGCGACAAATGTTCTTCCATAGCCTATTTTTCACCCCTTTCCGCCGTAGTACGATCCTTTTTGAGATAATAAATGAAAGCCAAGAGCAAAGATAAAACGGTTAATGACGATAAACCCAGAATCACCCCTGCTGGATGAAAAAAGGCGGGATACTTGAAGGCGGTAAATCCTGCAAAGCCGGCCAGCAAAAATCTTTGAAGCAAGCCCGTGCCCGGTCTCCTGCTTCTTTGCTTCAGCGCATATTCGCCGGTATGAACCGTTTTGACAGCGAGGATCAAACCATTCAACACACTAAAAACCGCACCCAAAATATAGCCTCCGGCAAATGGACGGTATGCGGGAAACAGAAACCAAATCATACATGCAATTAGTAAAAACATGAACGATACAAAAAAGATAGAACGAACATAGGGCTGAAAAGACAGCATTTAATCCTCTCCAAAAAACACTTTGATCATCTTTACGATCGAGAAGACGCCTGCAATCAAACCGGTCAAAACGCCTATGATCAGAAATGCCGGTTCGCTGTTCAGCCGATTGTCCAAATTCCGTCCGAGCCAAAATCCACCGAGCATCATTAACGATAAATCCAGCCCGATAAAGCCGACAAATCCGGCTGCTTTCCAAGGGTTGTTGGATTTGCTCAATGAATAGCCTCCCATACAAATTATGACAATCTTTGTCCTAATTTATACATTCACATCGCGGGGCGAAGCGCCGTAAAATAACGAATGCTTATAAAGAGCATAAGAAAGAATTAGCCGTTCAATCCATGTCTTATCTTATCGAAACGTATATCTTTTGTCAACGCATGAAATGTTAACGATTTTATGAACAAATAACGTTCGGTTATAATTTACAACAGCCTTCTTTCCTCAGATCATCGCCCAACTCGGGTAATGGAACGGCGGTCACGGTTCGGCAATTTCCAGACACTGAGAATATTTTCGTGGCATGGTGTGCATTTCTCAATGCGCTTCGGGTTTAAAAGGGGCCGGAGGTCTCGGATGAATTCCGAAATGATACAGGATCGCATCGGCGATTCTTTGAGCGGCTTTTCCGTCTCCATAAGGATTGGCGGCTCTCGACATCGCTTCATAGGCGGTTTGGTCGGTCAGCAGCCGGCGGCCCTCCGAATAAATCATCGATTTATCCGTGCCCACCAGTTTCAACGTTCCGGCCTCCAATCCCTCCGGCCGTTCGGTTGTGTCCCGAAGCACCAGCACCGGCTTGCCGAAGGCGGGAGCCTCCTCCTGTATCCCCCCCGAATCCGTCAGTATCATGTAGGCGCGGGCAATAAAGTTGTGCGCTTCGATCACATCGACAGGATCGATGAGGAATATGCGGTCATGGCCGCCCAAAATTTCCCGCGCAGCTTCCTGTACCACAGGATTCAGATGCACGGGATACACCGCGAACACATCCGGATGGTCATCCACCAACCGACGGATGGCCCGAAACATCCGGTGCATCGGTTCCCCCAGATTTTCTCTTCGATGCGCCGTTACAAACAGCATTCTGCCGTTTCCCGCCTGACGCAGTATCGGATGCTGAAAATCCTTACGGTAGGTGGTCTTCAAGGCATCCACCACCGTGTTGCCGGTAATGAAAATACGGTTCTCCGGTTTATGTTCAAGCTTCAAATTATTGGCGGACCAATCGGTCGGCGCAAAATGGAGATCGGCGATCACCCCCGTCAGCTGCCGGTTCAATTCCTCCGGAAACGGGGAATACTTGTCCCATGTCCGAAGACCGGCTTCGACATGTCCGACCGGAATTTGATGATAATACGCTGCCAGACTGGCCACAAATGTGGTCAACGTATCTCCGTGAACCAACACCAGGTCCGGACGCTCCTGCCCAAACACGCCGGCCAATCCTTCCAAAGCCCGGACGGTCGTATCCGTCAAGGTTTGCTTTTCGCGCATAATATTCAAATCGTAATCCGGCGTGATCTTGAAGATATCCAGCACCTGATCGAGCATCTGGCGATGCTGAGCGGTCACGCATATTTTGCTTTCAATATGTTCATCGCGTCGCTGCAATTCCTGAATCAGCGGGGCCATCTTGATTGCTTCCGGCCTCACTCCGAAAATGGTCATGACTTTTAACTTGCCCATGAGTTGTGTCCTCCCAGCATTCTTACGGCTCACGCTGAAAATAGTTTCACTTTTGGCGGCAAAGCATCAAGCGGTTTAATTGATCTTTGCGTCCAATTTAATGGAAGTTCTTTCATCGCGATGCCTTGGTTCCAAACAACCGGTCCCCGGCATCGCCAAGCCCCGGCACAATATATCCGTGCTCGTTCAGCCGCTGATCAACCGCAGCCGTATAAATATCGACATCCGGATGCTCGGCCCTGATATACTCCAGACCTTTGGGCGCCGCGATCAGGCACATCAATTTGATCTTTGTGCAGCCGTGTTTCTTGAGTATGGCGATCGCCGCCGCAGCCGATCCTCCCGTAGCAAGCATAGGATCAATCACGATAAGCTCGCGCTCGTGGACATCCGCCGGAAGTTTTACATAATATTCCACGGGCTGAAGAGTCGAGGGATCGCGATACAGTCCGATATGCCCCACCTCCGCAGCGGGAATCAGCTTCAAAATTCCGTCCACCATGCCTAGTCCGGCCCGCAGGATCGGGATCAGGCCAAGCATCCGTCCGGAGATGATCTTGCCTTTTGCGACGGCCACCGGTGTCTGCACATGCTTATCTTCCAAAGGAAGCTCCCGGGTAATTTCGTAAGCCATCAGAGTGGCCACTTCGTCCACCAGCTCGCGAAACTCCTTCACATTCGTCTGAACATCCCTGATGAAAGTCAGTTTGTGCTGGATTAAAGGATGGTCGCAAATGACTACCTTCCCCACTAACATCCCCTCTTTGTCCGTAAAGAATATTCACGTGAAAAACCGTGATTATTATATCATTCATCCCGTCGTAAAAAAAGAACCGGCGGAAAACCGCCGATTTTTTTCTACTATATATATAAGCAAAATAATGTTAAATTTACCCAGCCTCAGTAGGACAAGCCCGCATAAATCGGGAAACGTTCGGTCAGCTCTTTCACCATGCCCCGGGCTTTGTCCTGAACGGACGAATCGCTCGGATGCTTCAAAGTCATGGCAATCACTTCGGCAATGGTTTTCATTTCGCCGCTGCCCATTCCGCGTGTCGTCACGGCAGGAGTCCCGATCCGGATGCCGCTGGTGACAAAGGGGCTGGTCGGATCAAACGGAATCGCATTTTTATTGACGGTAATTTTGACTTGATCCAGCAAATGCTCGGCATCTTTACCGGTAATGTTCAAATTTCGGGTATCGATCAGCATCAGGTGGTTGTCTGTACCGCCGGAAACGATGTTCAGACCTGCGGCATTCAATTCCTCTGCCAGTGTTTTTGCATTGTTGACCACATTCTGCGAATAGGTCTTGAACTCCGGCTGGAGCGCTTCACCGAAAGCTACCGCTTTGGCCGCGATGACATGCATCAGGGGACCGCCCTGTGTTCCGGGGAACACGGCTTTATCGATCGCATGCGCCCAAGGTTTCCGGCACAAAATCATCCCGCCCCGCGGTCCGCGCAAAGTCTTGTGTGTAGTCGTCGTGACAAAATGGGCATGAGGCACCGGATTGGGATGCAGACCTGCAGCAACCAAACCGGCAATATGCGCCATATCGACCATCAGCAGCGCCCCGACGTCATTGGCGATTTGGCCGAGCGCTTCAAAATCGATCGTTCTCGGGTAGGCGCTCGCCCCCGCCACGATCAACCGCGGTCTATGTTTGAAGGCCAGCTTTCGCACTTCGTCATAATCGATCATGAACGTATCTTCCCGTACGCCATAAGCCACAAAGTTATAAAAGAGTCCCGAAGCGTTGACCGGACTGCCGTGCGTCAGATGTCCCCCGTGGGCCAGGTTCATGCCCAATACCGTATCGCCTGGATTCAAAGCGGCAAGATACACCGCCAGATTGGCCTGTGCGCCGGAATGAGGCTGTACGTTGGCATGGTCCGCTCCAAACAGCTGCTTGGCCCGATCCCTGGCAATATCCTCAACGATATCGACGTATTCGCATCCGCCGTAATAACGTTTTCCGGGGTAGCCTTCCGCATATTTGTTGGTCAGCACCGTGCCCATGGCTTCCATAACCGCCCGGCTTACGATGTTCTCCGATGCGATAAGCTCAATATTATCCTGCTGGCGCTGCAATTCCAGTCCCATCGCCTTCATGATTTCCGGATCCGACTTGCGCAAATGTTCCATATCTATTCCTCCTCCAAGATGCATAAATTCATGTATTTTTCGGGAATTCCTCAACAGCTTCCCGATTGCGGCTCCGTCGCCTGCTGCTCCAGCGTATACACCGCTCTGGGCCCGCCGATCAGCTTCGGTCTTGTATATGCCGCAATCACGCTGGCCAAACCGATCTGCCGTATGCTTGGACGAAAGGGCACGGCCACCCTCCGCAGATGCATTCCGATCAAAGTTTCCCCGATATCGATACCGGCATGCGCCTGGATCGTCTCGACCAGACAGGGGTCCTGCATGTGACGGTAGGCATAGGCTGCCATGGCTCCGCCCGCTTTCGGCACGGGAACGGCGGAAACCTGTTCAAGCAGAGGATAATGACGAATGAGTTCTTTCTCAACAACCAATGCCCGGTTGAGATGCTCGCAGCATTGAAAGGCGGTAAAAATCCCGAGCTCCCGGCGCAGTGATTCCACAGCCAGAAAAATCTGCTCAGCCGCTTCCTCCGTACCTGAGGTGCCGATATGCCTGCCGACGATTTCACTGGTACTGCAGCCGATCACCAGGATCTGCCCCTTCACCAGATTGCCCGCTTCAGCCAGTTCCCTGCCAATGGTTTCGACAGCTCCCGCGATTGCCTTCATATCCGTCATAAACCGCTCACCTTCTTGAAAATTATCTTCCAATAAAAACAAATTCAATGGGTGTCGTTTCAATTAGGGATGGAGCGAATATTCATCTTCCATGGTCTTGATTTTTTTCAAACGCTTGACGTGGCGTTCTCCTTCGGAAAATTCCGTTTCCAGCCATACTCTGACAATTTCCTGCGCCAAGCCGGGACCGATAACCCGCTCTCCCATCGCCAGCACATTGGAATCGTTATGCTCACGGGTTGCTTTAGCCGAAAACATGTCATGCACCAGCGCGCAGCGTATGCCGGGCACCTTATTGGCCGCAATGCTCATGCCGATGCCCGTTCCGCAGATCACAATTCCCCTGTCGGCTTCGCCGGCCACGACTTTCCGGCAAACCGGCAGAGCGTAGTCCGGGTAATCCACCGAATCCGAACAATCGCAGCCGACATCCTCAACATCATGCCCCAACGACTGAACAAAGCTTTTGATTTCTTCCTTCAACCGATATCCTCCGTGGTCGGATCCCAAGGCAATTTTCATTCTCCACTCGCTCCTTTCACCCAGTCAACATTAGTATACCCTTTTACGCACAATAAGAAAAAAGAGCATGAATGCGGATACCTCGCGCACATTCGTTGCTCTTTTGCCCAGGCGACCGGCCGTATTCCCCGATGCTCCATTGTGGTTGTTCCCACTTGTCGCCAGTCACATCGCGGTCATGGATTTTCAATCCCATCATATCTTATTGATCCGTAGGTTGTAAAGCCCGAAATCACCTTGATGTTCATTGCAAGGAAGCGTTCCGCAGCTTGAAGATCAATTTCTTCAGCGCCGACTCGATCTCATCCGCAGCCGCCTGATATTCCGCCAACGCCCCTCCGAACGGATCGGCAATATCCACATCCGGGATCAATGCCGATAATTCCGCCAGCCGCTTCCGATCGGTTTCGGAGATGTCCTGGGACAACGACTTTTTGATCTGCCAATCGGACAGCAGCTTCTGCTGTTCGGCAATCGCTCCGAGAATTTTGACGTCGTCCTCCGCATACTCTTTCAGCGTAAAGGTTTTGTCTAAGGAATCGGGAAACCGCCGGATAACCGTCTGCTTATGATCGGTGGTCATCGTCAAAATCAAATCGGCCCACTCCACCCATTCCTGGCCGAGCGGGGTCGAGATCAGCTTGTCCGCAATTCCTTTTTTCCGCAGCACCTCCAACGAATTGCCGGAAATCGGCATGTTGACCGCCGCCATCAATCCAGCCGAGCGCACTTCCAGTTCAAGACCCTGCTCCCCGGCCAATTTCCTCAGCATGGCTTCCGCCATGGGACTGCGGCAAGTATTGCCCGTACAGACAAAAAGAATATGCTTCATCAGCTTTCACCCCCATTCAGGCACCTTTTAGCCTACATTTTACCGCAAAAACCCGGTCACATCAAAAATTTGATGCCGAATGCCAGCAGTATGATACCTCCGAAAGCTTCTCCGTATTCACCCACCCAATAGCCAATTTTCCGCCCGAGCAGAAGTCCAAGCACCGACATGACCCCGCCGACGGCGCCGAACAGCAGAATCGTCAGCACGATATCGGAAGCGAACAATCCCATTGAAATGCCGACGGAAAAAGAGTCGATGCTGACCATGAGTGAAAAAACCGTCAATCCCCATGCGGAACGGTGATCGAAAGAGCTGGCCGTTTCTCCCCGCAGAGAGCTGTAAATCATATGGCCGCCCAAAATAATAAGAAGCCCTCCGCCGGTAACTGCTGCGACGCTTCCCAGCAAAGTGCTTGCATAATGGCCTGCAAACATGCCCATCAATGGCATAATAATATGAAATACGGCGATGACCGCACTAATCTTCAGAATATCCGACAGCCGGATCCCCTTGAGTCCGAGACCGATTCCCAAAGAAAAAGCATCCATTCCCAAAGCGATCGCCAGCAGCAGTATG
This sequence comes from Ferviditalea candida, assembly GCF_035282765.1. GTDB lineage: Bacteria > Bacillota > Bacilli > Paenibacillales > KCTC-25726 > Ferviditalea > Ferviditalea candida. The sequence continues at coordinate 56,584 of NZ_JAYJLD010000018.1, forward strand.
GTTAGAAACTGTCCCAATTGCACGTTAACGGCCGACATCCAGATCCCCCTCGTGTCCATCTATTCTGTTACAAAGAATATGCGGACAATCCCGGAAAAATGTTAAATATGTATCAATCGGCCTCCTGCCGCTTTGTGCAAACGGTTCATCACCGCCAACCCCAATCCGTCCTCTCTGAAGCCTTCGGCTAAAATATAGGACACTCCTTCCCGGTCAAACTCCCGCAGCGCGTCATAGAGAAGCTTTCCCGCGGAGGACAGATCGTCCTGCGAGCCGCAGGACAGCACAACATCCGCACGATAGTACGGCAGATGCTCCTCGAATGCAAGGATTCCCGTCTTTTCTCCCTTAGCTTTTGCCTCGTCAATGCGCTCTTGAATATACGCGCTAACCTTCTGCGGATTGTCTCCCTGCACAATACTGAGCATACCCTTGGGAGCATAATGCCTGTACTTCATGCCGGGCGATCGGGGCGTTGGTCCGCCAGCTTCTTTCACACCGTCGAACGATGATGCCGCGTCGGAGGAATCCCCCCCGGTCGATTGCAAGGAAGCATCAAGCTCTACCGCCAGCCCCAAACGCCGGATATCCTCTGGAGTAATGCCGCCGGGCCGCAAAATCCACACTTTTCCATCCGCCCACTCGACTACGGTCGACTCGAGGCCGACTCCGGAATGGCCGCCATCCAGAATTCCGTCGATTCTTCCGTCCAGATCATTGCGCACATGCTCAGCCGCAGTCGGGCTTGGCTTTCCCGAGCGGTTGGCGCTGGGCGCCGCCACCGGGCATCCCGCCGCGCGAATCAAATGCAGCGCCAGCGGATGATCGGGCATCCGCACCGCGATGGTGGATAGACCGGCGGTCACACGGGGCGAAACCGCACCCGGTCTGACGGGCAGAACCAAGGTCAGCGGGCCCGGCCAGAATGCCTCGATCAGTTGTTTCACAGGTGCGTCGTATTCCAGCACCAAGTCGTCCAATTGTCCGGGATCGGCAATATGGACGATCAGCGGATTATCCGACGGTCTGCCCTTGGCTTGGAAAATTTTCTCCACCGCTTCAGTCGAAAGGGCATTAGCGCCCAGTCCGTAAACCGTCTCTGTCGGGAAGGCCACCAGCCTCCCGCTGCGCAAATACTCCGCGGCTTCAAGGATTGCCGGATCGAAAGCCTCCGCATTGGGGCTAGCTTTCCAATATTTTGTCTGCATCGTTTCCATCCCTTGTTCCGTCATTCCTTCGCGTCCAGTCATTCCACTCATTATATCATGAACGGGAAAGTGTGGAAAAACTTGATCAAGAGAAGAAACTCTTGATCAGATCAATCAGCCTCCGGAACAAATCGACGATGAAGAACCGCACTTCTTTGTCCGGTTTGGGGCTGTCGCTGCTCTGACCGGAATTCGCGGATAAATTCTGCTGCTCCGTTCCCTTGGACTTGCCTTCCTTCATTTGGCCGGCGCTTTCCTTCTGCCGAACCGCCGCGTCCTTATTTTGTGAAGAGGCCGCTGCCTTTGTCAGAGAATCACGGGGAACCGCATCACCGGATACATCCACGAAACAAAGCGGTGGAAACAGGACACACCACCAATTCTGCCCCTCTCCATTGCCAAGCGTTACCCGCAGCGCTTCATAATTGCCTGCCGGATATACCTGATTGCCGTACAATTTCGTTGGAAAAGGCACAATTCCAAGCTCAACCTTGTAGCCGTAATCAAATCCGTACTTATGCAAAACCGAACCGACGATATTCTTAAGATCGGGAATATGCGTTCTGATTTCAGTTCGGGCTTGTTCAATTGTCATCGGGTCCCGTACCCATCCGTTCATGGATTCGACGATCGCATCGCGAACCTTGCGCTTCACCCACTGATCCCCGGTCTGATCGGAATTTGCCAATATCCGCAGACGGATCGCTTGTTCAGGGATCTTGTCCGTTACCACCGCTGCATTCGCCATTTCCGCTTCCCCGTTGGCCATCAATAGACTTAAAAGAAAAAAAACATATAAATAAATCCGGAAACCGCTTTTTTTAAGCATTTCTATGACGCTCCTTTCCTCTGCCCATGAGGCTTTCCTTACCAAAAAGTATGGACAGAAAACAAAGAAGCTAAACCTATGAATCTAGCTTAAAAATTCCTATCATCCTTGAATTCAAACTAATAGAGCGTGTTCAAAAAGCCTTGAGCTAAATTGAATCCTGTTTTTACGATTTCAACAGCGACCGGAGGCACACCCCTTTTGCGCAGCGACCCAGCTTTTTGAACACGCTCTAATAGATTTCCGTTATCCATTACCGTTAATAAGGACTCCTAGCGCCTGACCGCAAGCACATGCCTCTGGATTCCGGCCAAATCCTTGATAACCCGGATTTCCTCCCAGCGGCCGGTTTCCCTCAGCAGTTGCACCACTGCATCGGCTTGGCCGAAGCCGACCTCGAACCCGACACACTGCGGAATATGCGGCAAAAGCTCCATTTGGCCGATGATCCGCCGGTAAAAAGACAACCCGTCCTCGCCCCCGTCGAGCGCCAAAACCGGCTCATGATCGCGGACCTCGCGCTGAAGCCCAGGGATGTCGGATGAAGGGATATACGGAGGGTTGGATACCAGAATGTCGGCATCCACACCCGCTTCCGCCGCAGGAAGCAGCAAATCGCCGGGCAAGAACGTGATGCGCTCTGCGACGCCGTTGTCTGCGGCGTTGCTTCTTGCCGTGTCCAGCGCCGCCGGGGAAATATCAACGGCGCAGATCCGCCAGCCCGGACACTGCACAGCGATACTGACCGGGATCGCTCCGCTTCCCGTGCCGATATCCAGCAGCAGCGGGGAATCCCCGGGCTCGGGCCAAAGCTCCCGTCCGATTCGGATGACGGCCTCCACCAACAGCTCGGTTTCCGGCCGCGGAATCAGGACCGAAGGATTCACGCGGAACGCAAGACCGTAGAATTCCTGTTCCCCGGTGATGTACTGGACCGGCTCGCCCTGCGCCCTGCGTCTCACTGCCTCCTCCCACAGAGGCGCCAATTCCGCAGGAAACGGCTCCTCCCAATGCAGAAACAAGCGCGTACGATCCGACCGCAGCAGATGAAGCAGGAGCCATTCGGCCGCCTGCCTGCTATCTTCCACACCTCTTTCCGCTAATAAAGAAGAAGCCCGCAAACAGGCTTCTCTGATCGACAATGTCGGGCGGGTCATTGCAGTTCCCCTTTTTCCATTAATTCTGCCTGTGCGGCGATCGTGAGCGCGGAGATGACTTCCTCCAGATCGCCGTTCAGCACCGTATCCAGCTTATGCAGCGTCAGTCCGATCCGGTGATCGGTAATCCGGCTCTGCGGAAAATTATAAGTGCGGATCCTTTCGCTTCGGTCGCCGGTGCCGACCTTGCTTTTGCGTTCACTGTCGTACTTGGCCTGCTCCTCCTGCATCATCTTCTCGTATATGCGCGCGCGAAGCACTCTCAGCGCCAGCTCTTTGTTGGAATTCTGCGATTTCCCGTCTTGACAGGTGGCCACAATGCCCGTAGGCACATGCGTGACGCGCACCGCCGACTTGGTCGTGTTGACGGACTGTCCTCCGGCGCCGCTGGAGCAGAACGTATCGACCCGGATGTCGCTGTCCTTGATCTCGATTTCAATGTCTTCCGCCTCCGGAAGCACGGCTACCGTAGCTGTGGACGTATGGATGCGTCCGCCCGATTCGGTCACCGGAATCCGCTGCACCCGATGAGCGCCGCTTTCGAATTTCAGCTTGCTGTACGCGCCTTTGCCCTTGACCATAAAGACAACCTCTTTAAAGCCGCCGAGATCGTTCAGACTGGCGTCCATCAGCTCCGTTTTCCAGCCTTGAAGCTCGGCATAACGGGTATACATCCGATACAGGTCGCCCGCAAACAAGGCCGCCTCGTCTCCGCCGGCCGCGCCGCGGATTTCCACGATCACGTTTTTGTCGTCATTCGGATCTTTGGGCAGCAGCAGCACATGGAGGCGTTCTTCCAGCCGCTCTTTTTTTGCGGACAGCTCATCCATCTCCATTTTGACCATTTCACGCATTTCATCGTCGAGCTTTTCGCCAAGCATCGCTTTCGCCTCGTCCAGCTGCTGCGACACGGATTTATATTCAACAAAGGCTTCGTAAGTCTCTTGAAGGTCAGACTGCTCTTTGGAATACTCTCTCAGCTTTTGAGAATCGTTGACCACCGCAGGATCGCATAAAAGCTCGCTGAGTTTGTCATACCGGTCCGCCAGCGATTGAAGCTTATCCAACAATCTGATCACCCCTTTTCAAGTTCCTTGATGCTTAAGATTATCAATATTTCATTTTATTAAAACCTCATCGGGATTGTCAATCGTTCACGCGCCGCCATTGGCTGGAAAAGAGACACCGCAATTCGTGAAAAACCCGACACCCTTTGCTCACACATTGAAGCGAAAATGCATCACGTCGCCATCCTGCACGACATATTCTTTGCCTTCCAGGCGCAGCCAGCCCCGTTCCTTGGCGGCGTTCATCGAACCGGCCTCGATCAGCGCGTCATAGCCGACAACTTCGGCGCGGATGAATCCTTTCTCGAAGTCGGTGTGAATCACGCCGGCCGCTTGCGGTGCCTTGGTCCCGCCGGGGATCGTCCATGCCCTGACTTCCTTTACGCCTGCGGTAAAATAGGTCTGCAAGCCGAGCAGCTTGTAGGCTGCTTTAATCAACCGATCCAAACCCGATTCGGGCAGACCGAGTTCCTCCAGAAAGAGCGCGCGATCCTCCCCTTCCAGCTCGGCAATTTCCGATTCCACCTTCGCGCTGATGGCGACCACCTCGGCTCCTTCCTGAGCCGCAAAAGCCTTGACCTTCCGAACCAGCGGATTGCTATCCGCCGCGGCAGCTTCGTCCTCGCCCACATTCGCGGCATAAAGGACCGGCTTGGACGTCAGCAGATGCAAATCCCGCAGCAGCAGCTTTTCATCGTCGCTCAGTTCCACGCTTCTGGCGGGTTGATCCGCATACAGCGCCTCTTTGATCCGTTCAAGGCACTCCACCTCCTGGATCACTTTCTTGTCTCCGCTTTTCATATTCTTGCGGGACCTGTCCAGCCGGCGCTCCACCGTCTCCAAATCGGCCAGAATCAGCTCCAGATTGATCGTCTCGATATCGCTGATCGGATCGACGCCCCCGGCTACATGCGTGATGTTCGGATCCTCGAAGCAGCGAACGACATGCACGATCGCATCAACCTCGCGAATATGGGCAAGAAATTTGTTGCCCAGCCCTTCTCCCTTGCTTGCCCCTTTGACCAAGCCCGCAATATCAACGAATTCGAACGCCGTCGGCACGATCCGCTCGGGATGCACGATCTCCGCGAGCTTATGCATCCTTTCATCCGGTACCTCAACCACGCCGACATTCGGATCAATCGTGCAGAACGGATAGTTCGCCGATTCCGCTCCCGCCTGAGTGATCGCATTGAACAAAGTGGATTTGCCCACATTGGGCAGCCCGACAATTCCAGCTTTTAAAGCCATCTATCTCAACCCCTTATATTTGCAATGAACAAAACCCTTAACCATTATATATGTAAACAAAAAAAAATCCTATCCTGAAAATTCACTTCCACTAAAAAACAATTCAATGTCTATTCTTCGGGGCGTGTCGCGCGCCATTTTCATCACCTGCTGGTGCCATGAAATGGCATGGGACGTCTAGTCGTTTTCACCGCGCTTCTGTTTTTGGAGGCATTTGTATCAAAAGTCTGTTTTTTTGTTTGGCTCAGCCGTTTTGTGTCTGATGTCCGCAGCGTATATCCATGTCCTAACCGTTCTGCAGCGCATATCAATAGGGTAAAGGAAGTGATTTTATGCGTCGGCTGCCCCGCCCTTCAAGTGTGGTCGTCTTGTCCACGGTAAAAAGCCCGTTTGCCCGGGAGCTGTTCATCGAGGGGTTTGCGATTATCGGCCAAGTGCCTTGCTGCTCCAAATTCCTTTCCGTCGGACAGCCCGTTCAACAGTCGCGGAAATGTTTGATTCGCAACGGTTATGTTCTCCGTTCAAGCTGGTCCAATGTCTTGGTTTTCAGCACGATTCGTTTAAGAAGGACACCCCGTTCATCCAGAATTTGCTCATAAAAGTGTTTAAATATTCAGTGTAGGGTGTATAACTTTACCCGAAGTGATCCACAATAAGATGGAAAAATTCAACTATCAATCAAACCATAGTAGGAGGACTATCCATGGCCGAAAATCAAGAACGATCCGCTATGCAGGAAACGGCTGAGACCTTGAAGGGAGGCCTCGAAACCGCTTCGGACGCAACCCAGAATACCATCGAAACAGCGAGTGAGGCAGCCGAAAATTTGACCGACCAAGCGGAAAGGGCAGCCCGGAATGCGATCAATCGGATGAGCGATCAGGAGTAAAACCGCAGAGTAAAAGCGAAAATACAAGACCATGTTTCCAAGGGGAACATGGTCTTTCGCTGCTTGCGTTTAAGGGATTGCTGCTGCCCATCCCTTTCCATTGCACTTGATAATCATCTGCCAATCCCATACAATGGTTTCGATGTTGCGGGATGATGCGGTTATCCACATTATCCAGGTTATCCACAGACTTATCCACACGCTGTTAACAACGAATGAACGTTCGCGGGAAATTTATTGAAGTTCGGGAGGCGGCTTTGATCATGGAAGAACAAGAGCATATCCGTTGGATGAGGGAAGCCGTTCATGAAGCGCGGAAAGCGGAGGCCCTTGCGGAGGTTCCGATCGGTGCGGTCATCGTCCGGAATGGAGAAATCATCGCAAGAGGGTACAATGTCCGGGAAACCACGCATGATCCCGCGGGGCACGCCGAAATGATCGCCATCCGGCAAGCCGGCGAACATCTGAAAGCATGGAGGCTGCTCGGCTGTACGCTGTATGTGACACTGGAGCCTTGCCCCATGTGCGCCGGAGCGATTGTGCAGTCGCGCATTGAACGCGTTGTTTACGGAACCGCGGACCCGAAAGCCGGCTGTGCCGGAACGCTCATGAATCTGCTCCAGGACGACCGATTCAATCACCGTGCGGAAGTGATCCGCGGAGTGCTGGAGGAAGAATGCAGCTCGCTTCTGACCGATTTTTTCAAGAAACTGCGTTTGCGGCAATAATACGCAAGTAAATCATGTTGTGAAGTCTACTGCCGAACAACCTCTGACTTGCCGTTTTTTCTGTCCGAAATGGCGATTTTTCCAACAAACATGCTGAGCGCTACTCCAAGCACAATAAACAGCAAGCCTAAGAGGAAAACACTATGCAATGAATCGACCAACGCCGCTTTTAATATCGGATTGAACATCTGCGTTAAGGCCGGCGGTATTTTGGCGAGTATATCCGGACTCAGAAGCATGGAGTACAGCCCCTGCGGATTGCTCTGAACCATCGACGTGATCTGTGACGCCATTGCGGATGCTTCTCCCGGCAATTGTTTCATTATAGGCAGCAATTTATCCGTCAAAATAGTGCTGGATTTATGATTCATGATCGCGCCGAGAATGGTCATCCCGAATGTTCCGCCAATTTGCCGGAAAAATTGGCTAGACGATGTGACAACGCCGCGCTCGGATTTCGGGAAGCTTTCTTGCAGCGCCAGCGTAAGAAGCGGCATCACCAGGCCAATCCCCAGACCGATCACCACCAAATAGCTGGAAGCGACGAGCTTCGATGTATCGATGCCCATCCCCGTCAGCAACAGGAAGCCTCCCGCCATCACAATCATCCCGACTGCCATTTGATTGCGAACGCCGATCTTTTGCACCAATTGCCCGCCGAGCACACTGGCTGCAATCATGCTAATCATCATGGGGGTCATCACCGTTCCCGATGCGGATGCGCTGATGCCGACGATCCCCTGCATAAACAACGGAACGAACATGATCGCCCCGAACATGCCGACGCTCATTACAAAGCCGATCCCGTTGATGACTGAAAAAGTCCGATTTTTGAATAGACGGATCGGCAGGATCGGTTCAGCGGCCTTCGATTCGATGACGACAAAACTGAATAAAGATACCGCGGAAAGAGCGAACAGACCGATAATTTGCCAAGAAACCCAAGCATAATCCCTACCTCCGAAGGTTAAAGCCAACAATAAGCTGACGACGCCAATAATCATCGTAAGGATGCCCGGCACATCAAATTTGACTTTTTCCGTCGTTCTTTTGCGTTTCGGAAGCGCGACGGCTATCACCACGGCTGCCAATATTCCCACGGGAAGATTGATGTAAAAGACCCATCTCCAATTCAGCGCATCAACGATCCACCCGCCGACCTGGGGACCGATGACAGAGGCCAGGCCGAATATTCCGCCGAATACCCCCTGCCATTTGGCTCGCTGCTTGCCTGTGAAGATATCCCCGATGATAATCATGGCCATCGGCATCATAATGCCGCCGCCGACCCCTTGCAGGCCGCGAAATAGTATCAGTTCCGTCATGTTCTGGGACATGCCGCATAGCGCCGAACCTGCCATAAAAATCAGCAGCCCGCTAACATACACAGCCCTGCGGCCAAGCAAGTCGGCAAATTTGCCGGCAATCGGAACGACGACCGTAGAACTCAGCATATAAGCAGTCGTCAACCAAGTCATTAACCCGAGTCCGCCAAGCTCGCCGACGATTCTCGGCATAGCCGTCCCGACAATCGTGCCGTCCAGCGCGCCGAACAGCATCGCAATCATCAATCCGGCAATCAGCAGCCCTTTATTGGGGATCGCCGTGCCGGAAATTTCGATTTGTTTTTTATTATGTGCAATCTCCACTAATACTCATCCTCCTGATGTCGAATTCTCGTTGGATATCCTTACAATTTTTTCGAATGTATGAACGAATTGGGCCAATTCATCGGAATCCAGCCGGGAAAAATAACGGCTGATAATTTGTTTGGAGAAATCCCTGGCCTTCTCTAACTCGTTTTCTCCCTCCTCTGTCAATTCCACCAGAACAACCCGTCGATCGTTTGGATCTTGGGTACGCATAACCAGCTTTGAAAGAACCAAGCGGTCGATCATGACCGTAATTGCGCTGGGTTTTACTTCCAGCCTTTCAGCCAGCTGTGTAATTTTACAGGGTCCGTGCTCTTTGATGATATGAAGCATAAAAAATTGCGGTCGGGTCATGCCCGTTCCATTTTTCTCCATCAAGCTTCGATGCTCTATCCCGATTTTCCGTCTCAAGGATTCATTCGCAGACAAAAAACGTTGAATATATTTCTCCAAATCCTGGTCCAAGACGAATTCCTCCCGTCGAAGTGTTTGCATAATTTAAATTTTAAACTATTTATTATTTAAATAATTTAATTAAAAATATCATGAACCGAGCTGCCGCGTCAAGGGTTAATCGTTTAACAGGTTTTACAAATAAGCCCAATAGCCGATTGGCGCTGGTGTTGGGCAATCATACAAAGAAGGAACCCTGAAGCGCTGCCTCAAGGTTCCTTCTTTGTATTTCCTCAAAACATACGAAAAATTACTTCCCGAGTTCATCCCAATATTGGCAAAGCACCCGCAGTCCTTTCTCGTAGTTCTCCAAATGAAAATGTTCGTTAGGCGCATTCACATTCCCGTCGGGAAGACCGAACCCCATCATCACGACAGGCGCATTCATCAATCTGGCGCACACCTCGACGGTCGGAATGCTTCCGCCGGTTCTTTTGTAAACCGTAGGCACCCCATAGACCGATTCGTAGGCTTTGGCCGCAGCGGCAATATACGGATGAACTTGCCTTCCAGACTGTAAATGAGCTTGAATTCGATATATTCAACTTCTAAATATCATTCATGAATCTGTTTTTTTCGGATATGCTATAATGATTGTAAAAAGGAGGGAATACCGATGTTTATCGCAGTAAACACCATTCAAGTCGAAAACCCGGAGCATATGGCCGGCATGTTTCAAAAGCTGTCTCCTCAGTTGAAGCAGTTTAACGGATTTCTCGGATTTGAAGTTTGGAAAGCGGAAAATCAGCTGAAGGCCATCTCCCGATGGCAGTCAAAGGAAGACTTTGAGCGGTACATCAACAGCGACCTGTTTAAAAGCCATCATGGAGGCTCGAGCGGACCGTCGATGCGCAATCAGGCTCAAGTGGAATATTTCGAAGGGGAATCCATCGTTTAAGCGCAAAACACCCTATCCGAGAATGAGATGGATAGGGTGTTTTTTTTGTGCGGAGCAGACGAAAAACCCCGACTAAAGTCCAGGTCCAAAAACCTTCGGGAGACCGTATTCGATTCCGCTGCCAATTTTTACAATTGATCTATCCCGAAAATTCACTTCCGCTTAAAAACAATTCAATGAGAATTCTTCGGGGACGCTTCAACATGCCATTTTCATCCGTTGGCGCCGTGAAAACGGCATGGACGTCTAGCAAATGAAATTCTCATTCTTTTTTAATACTTTCCATAGGTGACGGATCTAGTATTGTAATATACTAGTGTCTAGATGAATTTCGGCATCAAATATTGGAGGAGTTTGACCAATGGTAAAATTAACGGAGTTCTCGATGAAGAATGTGGCAGCGGTCGTGATTATCATGATCCTTCTGTTCGCAGGAGGAATCTATTCAGCCGGCACTTTAAAAGTGGAGAGCATGCCCGACATATCGTTCCCGGTTGTCCTCGTCTCCACGCAGTATCCCGCTCCTCCGAAGGATGTGCTTGAGCAGATCACCAAGCCTCTGGAAAAGCAGATTGCCACCATGGAAGGCATCAAAAACCTGACCTCCACTTCAAACGACAACTATTCGCAGATTATCATCGAATTGGATCAGGGCAACAAACCCGAGGATGTAAAAAGAGACGTGGAAAGCCTCATTTCCAACGTCCAATTGCCGGATGACGCGGAGAAGCCCAAGGTCATGACGTTCGGCTTTGCCACCGAGCCGGTTTATTATATGGCTGTGTACGGACAGAACGGCATGAACCAGGCGGAACTGGACAAAATCTACAAGGATGTCATTGAGCCGGGGTTTAATTCCATCAAGGGAATTGACCACATCGATTCCATCGGAAACAAGGAAACGAAGGTTGAAATCAAGCTGGACGCAAACGCCTTGCAAAATTACGGTCTTACCCCGACCCAGGTGATCAATGCCGTCAAAGCCAACCTGACCTCCAGTCCGGCCGGTTCGGTTGATTTCAACGGAAACACGGAAATGGTCCGGGTCACAGGCGAATTCAATTCGATTTACAATCTCGACAACATGGAGTTCACCGCTCCTTCCGGCGATACCCTTCTGTTGAATCAAATCGGCAAAGTCGAATCGATCAGCGAATCCACCTTCTTCGCCCGTTTGGACGGCAAACCGGCCATCGCCATTCATCTGTACAAAACAAAGGATGCCAACGCGGTCGAATTCGGAAATGCCGCAGACAAGTTGATCAAGGAATGGAAAACAACGCTGCCGAACATTGCCTTTCATACGGTATACAACGGCGCCACCGACATACTGGAATCGGTGAACGGGATGATTCGCGAGGGCGGATTGGGCGCGATTCTCGCTTCCTTGATGATTCTGTTTTTCCTGCGTAATTTCAGAATGACGCTGATCGTGCTGATTTCGATTCCGTTATCGATTCTTATTACGCTGCTGCTGATGGCGCCGCTGAATATCTCCATCAACATCATGACGCTGGGCGGCATGGCCATCGCCGTCGGGCGGGTCGTCGACGACAGCATCGTGGTCATCGAGAATATATACAGCCAGCTTCTGAAGGCTCAGGAACGCAACGAATCGGTCATCAAACTCGCGGTCGAGCAAGTCGCCTCCGCGATCACCTCTTCGACACTGACAACCGTCGGCGTATTCGGTCCGATCGGGTTTGTAAGCGGGGTGGTCGGAGAAGTGTTCCGTCCGTTCGCCATCACGCTTGCCGCAGCCTTGATCTCCTCGCTTTTTGTTGCCTTGACCGTCATTCCGATGCTGTCCAAGCTGATGGTCATGAACAGCCGGAGTATTCCGGAGCACGGCACGGCTCAAGTCAGCAAAATGTCCGCGGCCTATAAATCCATATTGCTGTGGTCGTTGAAGCACCGGGTCAAAACGGTTCTGCTGGCCGGTCTATTGTTTGTCTTGTCCTTCGTGCTGATTGTTCCGAACTTGGCCGTATCCTTCATGCCTGACAGCGAAACCGACAAGCAGATCATGTTCCAAATTCATTTGCCGAGGGAAACGTCGATCGAAACGATGGACGCCCAGATGAAACAAATCGAAGCCCTGCTGCGGGACAGCAAGGATCCCGCAGGCCACGCATTGTTTACTTACGTCGAATCCTTAGTCGGCTACGATTTCACCGGCAGCCGTTCCCCATATAAAGCCACTTTGTTTTCAGCGGTCAGCGAAACAGCCAATGCCAAAGAAACGATGAATGCCTATAAGGAGAAGATGCTTGCCCAGCTCCCCAAAAACTCCACTGTCAACGCGCAACTCCTTTCCTTTAACGAAGGCGGCAGCTCCGGCACCGACTTCTCATACTCGCTGAAAGGCGACGACCAGCTTGCGCTCCAAGAAGCCGCGGGCATCATCGAAGAGAAGATGAAAGAGTTCCCCGTGCTGACGGATGTCAAGGACAGTCTCGGCGATTCCAAAATGGAAGTGGAAGTGACCGTGAATCAGAACGAGGCCAAATTGTACGGCCTGACCGTCGGCCAAGTGCTCGGCGCCATTCATGATTGGATCAAAGACGAAAGCCTCGGCGATATCAAATTCGACAATGTGCTGCTGACAACAACCATCGGTCTGGATTCAGACTTCAAAAATTCGATTCAAAAAATCGGCGAGATTCCGTTGAGCACACCGACTGGCGCAACTATTCACGTTCAGGACATCGCCAAGGTTCGAAATATAGAAGCGCCGGTGTCGATCACCAGGGAAAAACAGCAGCAGGTCGTGAAAGTTGCCGCCAATATTGACAGCCCTGACAAAGGCGGCGTCAGCCAAAGAGTTTCCAAGGCGCTTGACGCAATACCATTGCCTGTCGGGGTCAGCCGGGAAGTCGCCGGCGTCACCCGGGATATCAACGACAGCTTCTCGCAAATGTTCCTGGCTATGGCCGCATCGATCTTCATCGTCTATCTCATCATGGTGCTCGCCTTCGGTAACGCCAGCGCTCCGTTTGCCATTTTATTCTCGCTTCCGCTGGCCGCCATCGGCGGATTGGTCGGATTGCTCGTGACGAGCCAATCGCTCAATGTCACGTCGCTGATCGGATTCCTGATGCTGATCGGGATCGTGGTCACCAATGCCATCGTATTGGTTGACCGGGTGCAGCAACTGCGGGAACAAGGCTACAGCGTTCGCGATTCGCTAATTGAAGCGGGAATGACGCGGTTAAGACCGATCATCATGACCGCCGGAGCGACGATCTTCGCTCTGCTGCCGCTTGCCTTGGGCTTTTCGAAGGGCACGCTGATATCCAAAGGCTTGGCCGTAGTCGTAATCGGCGGACTGACCACTTCGACCTTATTGACCCTGGTCATTGTGCCGATCGTCTATGAACTTATTCAATCTTTCAAAGGCAGAATCAAACGGCTATTCAATAGAAAAACCTCTGCCGAGGCCAATTCAATGATGATCGACCGTTTTTAAGCAAAACCAATCCTCCACAATTTAATTACGGGGCAACAACAAAGGAGTACGTAAACATGGGACAATGGAAGGATGAAAATCGTATGGTAAACCGTTCACGGCGAAATTCACTCACGCTGTTAGGACTCGCGCTGCTTTGCATGGCGATAATCGCGGGATGCTCCGCCAAACCGGCGAACAAGCAGGCGGCCCTACCGGATAATTCGGTCAAAATGGTCAAGGTAGCCAAAATCGCCAAGCAAAAAATCGCCGATCCGGTCGAGCAGGTGGCCGATGTGCTCCCTTCGGCAAGTGTGAATGTCGTCACCAAGGTCGGCGCCGACGTGCTGGAAGTGGTTAAACAGCGCGGAGACAGGGTTAAACAAGGGGACCCGATCATAAAGCTGGATCCTACGGATATGCAGCTTCAGCGGGATAAAGCCGCTTCGGCCGTCAGCAGCGCGCAGGAAGCTTTGACCAAGGCGGCGCAGGACCTCGACAACAGCAAACAGGAAATGCAGAATTCCGTGACCAAACTTGAACAAGCCTTGATCCTGTCGGCCAAAAATTTGAACAAAACGAAGAACGACTACGATCTTGGTCAAGCATCGAAAACCCAGCTCGACCAAGCCCAGAATGCTTACGATAATGCGAAAAGCGATTTGGATCTGCTGAAGCAAAAACAAATAACGCTGGACTCCACTGACTCCCTGTCGGCTCTAAAAGCGCAGCTGGAGACTTCCCGAATCTCGTTGGATCAATTGGACCGGTCCCTGTCATTTCATGAGGTAACCGCCCCGATCGGCGGTGTGCTTACAGACTTGCCGGTTGAGAAAGGGATGACCCTGCCCGCCGGCTTTCAAGTCGGAGTTATCCAGCAGCTCGATCCGGTCAAAATTCGCGCCTATTTAACTCCGTCGGCCGCACAGCTCGTTCGCGGCAAAACCGAACTGTCCTTCTCCATCCCTGGCAGTTCCGATAAAATGAAAGGACGAATCAGCTATCTATCCGACGTCATGAGCATGCAAACCAAATCTTATGAATTGGACTTGTCGGTGCCCAACCCCGATTTGAAATTGACCTCGGGTATGAAGGTGCAGGTGGAGCTCTCGGATAACTCTCAGGATGTAGTCGTAACGGTTCCCAGTCTCAGCATCGTCAGAGAAGAAGGCAACACATACGTATTCGTGCTCGTCAATGATCACGTGGAAAAGCGCAAGGTCGAGCTCGGACGGGTGAATGATTTGAACCAGGAAGTGCTCTCTGGTGTGAAAGAAGGCGAGCTCCTCGTGGTTTCCGGACAAAACCGATTGAAGGATCGGGAGAAGGTTCAAATCAGCAATTAATAATTGAATGGAGGAACACAACGTGCACACCATCTGGAAG